>JADZBJ010000001.1 GCA_020852155.1 Saprospiraceae bacterium
CAACTGCCGCCACCTGCGGCCAAAACAATGGCGCGATCAACCTCACCGTATCGCCCGCCGGTTCGTACACTTTTGAGTGGTCAAACGGCACAGCGACGGAGGATTTGTCGGGCATTTCAGCCGGAACATACACGGTAACGGCCACGAATGGCGGCGGTTGCACGGCCACGACAAGTGCAACCGTTTCCAACAACAATACCGCGATGTCGCTGAGTGGAACGCCGTCGCCGAACACGTCCTGCATTTCAGGAAATGGCTCAATCAGTTTGAGCGTTACGCCCGCCGGTTCGTATAACTTCCTTTGGTCAAATGGCGCAACGACGCAGGATTTGACCAACCTCGTTTCAGGAGCGTATTCTGTGACGGTTACGGATGCGCAGAGTTGCCAGTCGTTTTCTTCGGTTACGGTCCACAACAACACGCCGACACTGACGGCTGCCACCACCGCAACTGCCGCTACCTGTGGCCAAAACAATGGCTCCATCAACCTGATAATCACACCCGCCGGGGCATATACTTTCCTTTGGTCAAACGGCACAGTGACGGAGGATTTGTCGGGCATTTCAGCCGGAACATACACGGTAACGGCCACGAATGGCGGCGGCTGTACGGCGACTGCATTTAGTCTGGTGTCGGGTACAAGCCCATTTTCAAGCACCATGCAGGTTTTTGTGTGCCCGGGTACATTCGCTACATTTCAGGATCAACAAGTGGCTGCCGGAACCGTTCGTGATTTTCGTTTTATAGCCCAAAATGGCTGCGATTCCATTATTACACTTTCTGTAACAGCCTATCCGGCCCTTGAAGCCCGACTGGAAACAACGCCAAGTTGCGCCAACCAGTCAACCGGCACGATTGAGGCGCTGGTGAATCATGGTCAGGCGCCTTTTGTTTATTCGCTGAATAGCGGCGATTTTCTGCAATCATCAGTTTTTGATGAACTCCCTTCCGGTGCGCATCAGGTGGTGATTCGTGATGCCAATGAGTGCCTTTGGCGCTATGTTGCTGATATTCTGCCCAGTCTGCCTGTTGCAATACAAGTAGAAAACCAGCAGCTTTCGTGCGAACATCCTGAAGTGGTCATCCAGCCTTCCGTACAAGCATCGCCAGATGCACAACTTCAATGGACCTGGTCGGACGGAACCCATGCCGCTTTCAAAAAAGTCGGCGAAGCCGGAACCTATACTGTTGAAGTCAGCGACGGCTGTATGTCGGTATCGCGCGCTGTTGAAGTAAGTTGGGAAGAAGAGCCGTTGCCTGAAGACATTGTATATGTGCCGAATTGCTTTGCACCTGAAAGCAACGGGTTAAACAACGAGTTCAGGGTTGCCATTAATCCGCATTATACATTAGCAGGTTTTGAAATACACGTTTTTGACCGGTGGGGCAATGAAATGTTCAGAAGCACCAATCCTGATGATTCCTGGAATGGCTATTTTAGAAAAACCATGATGGAACCAGCGGTATTTGTGTGGTATTTACGGGTCAAAATTCAGTTGTGCAGTGGAAAGATTGTTGAAGTGTTAAATACCGGTGATGTGACGGTTATCCGGTAACCACCCATCACCCGCCGACCAGCAGTCGCACACTCGCTTTCTTTCCTTCTAACTGAATCTCAACAAAATATACACCCGGAGCAAGTTGATCGGGTACGCGCCAATGGCCTTTGCCATGATTAAAATGCAGCGTAAAATCCTGAACCAGTCGCCCGTCGGATGCGAACAACCGCGCATTACCAGTTCAAAATCAGCTTGTTCAAGCAGCAATGTCTGGCACTTGATATGATTACAATGCAGCAGGCGCTGAATTAGTTGCTGGTTGTTGTCGGGGGCTAACGAGAGAAAATCATCATCAAATAACAAGACAAAACCGCTGGAATCCGGTGCGCGGTTGAGTAGATGCACCTGACCGGGCCTGACAAAATGAACGCTGTTGTTTTCAATGCTTACTTTTTCAAAATCAATCTGGTGAAAACCTCCGCCTTCCCGAAAAAGAAAAATTTCATAGTAGTCGTGCCAGTGGTATTGGCCGGGGTTGTAGTGGTTTACATGGTCAATCCGCTCGATACCGAATTGCTGTAACCGGGTAGTATGGATCGGATGCGTAGGTATCCTAATATTTTTCATGATGAGAGCACTTTTGAAACGGAATGTTAGGCAGGTTGCAAATTTTTCTACTTTCAACATTGCATGATTGATATTTTTAACCGTCCTTTCGGCCTTGCAGCGATTTTTCTTTTCGCATTTCATCGAACATAACCGAGTATCCACTTTATTTCATGAAAAAACTCTACACCTTTTTACTTTTCTTCATTGCGCTGGATGTCATCAGCGCACAAACGTTGCTCTCCGGCAAGGTTGTTGACACTGACGGCCAACCGTTGGGAGGTGTGACCATCAACGAAAGAGGTACGGCCAATGGCACATCCTCCAAACTGGATGGAACATATTCGTTTTACTATCGCGGCAAAAACCCGATTCTGGTGTTTTCCTACATCGGTTATGCCACACAGGAAATTCAACTATCGGGCCGCACTGAACTGAATGTTACCATGGAGCCTGACGCCAGTCTGCTCGATCAGGTGGTCATCGTCGGTACGCGCCGTCAGAATCGCGTTCAGACGGAAACGCCCGTTCCGGTAGATATCATCAATGTCGGCGCGGTAACTTCTACAACTGCCCGCGCTGACGTGACCTCGTTGCTCAATTTCTCAGCGCCTTCATTCAACTACAACAAACAATCCGGTTCGGATGGCGCTGACCACATTGACCTGGCAACGCTGCGCGGCCTCGGCCCCGACCAGACGCTGGTACTCATCAATGGCAAACGCCGCCACCAGACTTCGTTCCTGGCCACATTCGGTACGCGCGGTCGCGGCGCCAGTGGAACAGACCTCGGTGCCATTCCGGTTGCAGCGATTGATCGCGTGGAAATCCTGCGCGACGGTGCATCCGCTCAATACGGCTCCGATGCCATGGCAGGTGTAATCAACATCATCCTGAAAAAGAACGTTCGTACCCTGAGCGCTGACCTCGGCTTTTCGGGCTACTACGACCAGGACTACAATCCTGCTTTCCGTAGCGAAAACGACCTCAAAGGCGAGTATATCTACGAAAATAAACTGGATGGCGCTACCTACAATATCGGCGCAAACTACGGCTTGCCTATTGGCAAAAAAGGCGGTTTCCTGAACCTTACAGCCTTCTATGCCAATGCCGCCAAAACATACCGCCAGGAAATGGACGGTGTGTTGCCGGTTAATATCTATCGCCGCCCGCACGGCGACGCTTCCATGCAAGGCTATAGCGCAATGTTCAATGCCGAATTGCCTATCCGCGCCGACAGGGCTACTTTCTATGCTTTCGGCGGATTCAACCGCAAGGAATCTGATGCCTATGCTTTCACGCGTAACTTCAGCGCGCGCCCTGACCGCTTCCCGACAGATGCCAACGGCAACGTGATTCTGGTGGACGGCATTACCATGAAAACGGCTGGTGGCGAAATCTTCTTCACACCGCATATTCAGACTGAAATGCAGGATATCTCCGGTGCTGTGGGCATGAAAGGTACTACTTCTGGCAACTGGAACTGGGACGTGAGCAATACAACAGGTGTAAACGGTTTCCATTTCTACGGCGACAAAACCTTTAATGCTGGCATCGGTACACGCCAGACGCACTTCGATGACGGCGGTTTCAGCCTCCTGCAAAATACCAGCAACCTCAACCTGAGCAAAGCCGTGCCAACAGTGCTGAGTGGACTGAACGTAGCTTTCGGTGGCGAATTCCGCCTTGAAAACTACCAGATCACAGCGGGCGAAGCAGCTTCCTACGCCAACTACGACGAGAACAAAGCGACGGGCGCTCAGGGCTTCCCTGGCTACCAACCCGGCGATGAAGTAGATGCCAACCGCTCTTGCGTAGGCGGTTACCTCGACCTCGAACTGGACGCGACTGAATCATTGCTGCTCGGCGGCGCTATGCGCTTTGAAAATTATAGCGATTTCGGCTCGACCTTCAACTGGAAAGGAACCATGCGCTACAAACTGTTGCACAACCTGAACGTTCGCTCGAGTATCAGCACCGGCTTCCGCGCACCATCGCTCCAGCAAATCAACTTCAGCAGCACATTTACGACAGTGCAGGGCACAACCATCCAGGAAGTGCGCATCGCACCGAACACCAGCAAACTTACCCGCGCGGCCGGTATTCCTGACCTGAAACAGGAAACATCCGAAAACGTCAGCGCCGGTTTCTCATGGAGGCCATTCCAAAACCTGAACGTAACCTTCGATGCCTATCAGGTTAAAGTAAAAGACCGCGTCGTGCTGTCCGGCTCATTCAGCGCCGATGACCCAACCCTGAGCAATGCACTGACTTCCGAACTGCAAGCTGCAGGCGTGAGCTCTGCGCAATTCTTTACCAATGCTGTTAACACGACCAATCGCGGTATTGACGTAGTCGTTGACTTTGTTAAAAAATTCCAGGACAAACGTCAGTTGCGCGTCCTGCTGGCAGGTAACGTTCAACACATGAGCATTGACGACATCAATGTGCCATCAACACTGGATGATACCGATGCACACCGCGCCAACTTCTTCAGTGACCGCGAACAGGCATTCTTGCTGGCTTCCGCGCCAAACCGCAAAGCTTCTCTGTCACTCGAATACACCAGCGGTCACCTGACCATTGGTATGCGCCACCACTACTTCGGCAAAGTCCGCTTGTTGGGCTACGGCGAAGACGGCAGTGGCATCGCTCCGGCTGTACCGCTCGACAATGGCAACGGCTACGTTTCTGATGAGTACATCTATCGCCCGAAAGTCAGCACAGACTTCTATGCCGGCTACAAAATTGGCAAGCACCTGAACCTGAACCTCGGCGCCGACAACATCTTTAATGTTCACCCTGACCTCGGTTTCGCACCGGGCGCAGCTGGCTGGGCATTCAACAACGAAACCGGTGGCCCATGGGATGCCGTTCAAATGGGCGGAAGCGGAACGCGTCTGTTCCTTCGTATGGGACTTACGTTCTAACCACTTTTCAAATTTGAAATTTGAAAAATTGAATGGCCTGTGAGCAAATGTGCTTACAGGCCATTTTGTTGGTGATCGAGTTTTTCTTAATTTTGTTCCTTAAAGGTTGTTTCATGGCAATTCAGGATAAATACATCAATCCGTTTACCGATTTTGGTTTCAAAAAACTGTTTGGCTCCGAACCGAACAAGGATTTGCTCATTGATTTTTTGAATCAGGTTTTGCCAGGTAAACACAGGATTAAAGACTTGACTTATGCTCGCACAGAGCAACTCGGCAGTTCGGAAGCAGACCGAAAAGCCATCTTTGATCTTTACTGTATAGGAGATAACGGTGAACGGTTTATTGTTGAAATGCAAAAGGCCAAACAGAATTTTTTCAAGGATCGGAGCGTGTACTATGCTTCATTCCCTATTCAGGAGCAGGCAAAGAAAGGCGACTGGAATTATCAGTTGGCTGCGGTTTACATGGTTGGTATCCTTGATTTTACTTTTTCTGAAGATGTTGCAGAACATGAAGTACGCCATGAAGTACAACTAAAGGATCAGAATTGCCGGGTATTTTATGACAAATTGACGTTTATCTACCTGGAAATGCCTCATTTTCATAAAACAGAAAAGGAATTACATAGTAATTTTGATAAATGGATGTACGTATTGCAACAACTTCCGTATTTGCAAAATCGTCCTGTGGTACTTCAGGAGCGTGTTTTTCAGAAACTGTTTGAATCTGCTGAAATTGCCAATTTTACTCCTGATGAAAAAACGAAATACGAGGAAAGCCTGAAGTACTACCGCGATTTAAAAAATGTTGTGGACACTTCGTTTGATGAAGGTAAAGCGGAAGGTAAAGCAGAAGGTATAGCGGAAGGTATAGCGGAAGGCAAAGCAGAAATCGCTCGTCAGATGAAACAAAAAGGGATGGATACAAAGTTGATTGCTGAAATTACAGGGTTAACGCTTGAGGAAGTTGAGCGGTTGTAACATGTAGTACACTCAGAATGGGACTTACGTTCTAACCACTTTTCAAATTTCAAATCAGATATTTCAAATTTCAAATAAAAAAAATATACAATTTGAACTTTGAAAAAATTTGGGGGTCTGCTAGCGATTTACGCTAGCAGACCCCTTTGCTTTTGAGTCCCTCTGACGCATTCTAAAATCTGCGTTATCTGCGTTTCAATCTGCGCTATCTGCTGGAAATAAAAACGACCTCACCCGTATCGTATCTGTTTTTAGGCGATTTTGAAAAACAACACTTTTTCGAAATTTTATTAATTTTATGTACCTGAAAATATTTTGTTTCAATACATGATTTCGATTATTAACAAAACGAATAAATTTTCTTCAAGTACAGCATTCCATCCAAAATAAAGTTGTTACGTTAGCTCGGTTATATTAATCCATTATCATAAAAGTAATCAAGTCGTGCAACCAACAGACATTTCCAACCCTGAGTATTTCCACAAAGTGGTGGATTGCCAGTATGCCTGTCCTGCCCATACGCCTGTGCCTGAGTATATCCGGTTGATCGCTGCCGGACGCTATACCGAGGCCTATATGGTGAATTGGGAATCGAACGTCTTCCCGGGTGTGTTGGGCCGCACTTGCGACCGCCCCTGCGAACCAGCCTGCCGCCGCGGCCGCGTAGACGAGGAACCCGTAGCGATTTGTCGCCTGAAACGCGTAGCCGCCGATAACAAAGGCGACGTGCGTGCCTGGATGCCGGAAATTCCGCAAGTCAAAAACGGTAAAAAAATCGCATTAGTCGGCGGTGGCCCTGCCTCGCTGACCGTAGCGCGCGATTTGGCTCCACTGGGCTATGAAATTCACCTGTTCGATGAGCAGATTGCCGGAGGCGGCATGATGCGCAGCCAGATTCCAAGTTTCCGACTCCCGGATGCTGTGCTGGATGAAGAAGTGAATTACATCCTGGATATGGGTATCCACGCGCATTTCAAAACCTACGTATCCAGCCTGCGCGAATTGCTGGATAAAGACTACGATGCCATCTTCGTCGGTACAGGCGCTCCGCGTGGCCGCGACCTCGATATTCCGGGCCGCGAAGCCGGCAAAGCCAATATCCACATCGGTATTGAGTGGCTGGCGAGCGTGGCTTTCGAGCATACGCATGCTATTGGTAAAAAAGTCATCGTGCTGGGTGGCGGTAACACAGCCATGGACTGCTGCCGTACCTCACGTCGCCTCGGTGGCGAATCGGTGAAGGTTGTAGTACGCAGCCCGTTCGCTGAAATGAAAGCATCGCCCTGGGAAAAGGAAGACGCCATGCACGAGGATATTCCGATCCTGGACAATCACGTTCCCAAGGAATTTGTGGTGGAAGGCGGCCGCCTGATCGGTATGCGCTTTGAAAAGGTAATAGCCGTGTACGACGAAAGTGGCAAACGCTCATTGGTGCCGACCGGCGATCCGCTGGAATTCATCGAAGCCGATGACGTACTGATCGCTATCGGTCAGGAAAATTCCTTCCCCTGGATTGAGCGCGACCTTGGCCTCGAATTCGATAAATGGGGTATGCCGGTGGTGTCGCGTGCTACCTTCCAGTCCACCAACGCCAAAGTCTTTTTCGGCGGCGACGCAGCCTTCGGGCCGCAAAACGTCATTACCGCCGTTGCACACGGTCACCACGCTGCCGTTTCGATAGACCTCTATTGTGAAGGCAAAGACGTTCACGACCGCCCGTCGCCACGTACCAATCTGGTTAGCCAGAAAATGGGCATTCATGAATGGATATACGACAGTCAGGTGGTGAACGACGACCGTTACAAAGTGCCTCAGGCAGAAAAACAGGTCACCCTGAAAGACCGCAAACTGGAAGTAGAGTTGGGTTTCGATTTTAAAACAGGTTTCAAGGAAGCCCAGCGTTGCCTCAACTGTGATGTCCAAACTGTTTTCCATACCAGCCGCTGCATCGAATGCGATGCCTGCGCGGACATTTGCCCCACCGATTGTATCACCTTTACTGAAAATGGCGAAGAGGATGATTTGCGCACACGCCTGAATGCGCCCGCAAACAACCTCGAACAAAGCCTGTACGTGTCTGATAGTTTGCCCCAAACCCGACGCGTTATGATCAAAGACGAAGACGTATGTCTGCACTGTGGCCTTTGCGCTGAACGTTGCCCCACAGCGGCCTGGGACATGCAGAAATTTTTGTATTCCATGAGTAAATCATCCCAAGTATGCGGAGTATTGCAGCTATAAACGACTTTGTGGTTCGCTTTGCGAACGTCAACGGAACCGGATCGGCCAGTGCCAATAACATGTTTGCGAAAGCAGTATTCCGCATGGGCATTCCTTTTTCGGCCAAAAACATCTTCCCGTCCAACATTCAGGGTTTGCCTACCTGGTACGAGGTGCGCATCAGTGAAAAAGGGTATCTGGGGCGCCGCGACGGCATTGACCTGATGGTGAGTGTCAACCCGCAGAGTTTGCCGCAGGACGTCAAATCAGTCAGTCCCGGCGGCTATTTTGTGTATGACAGCACTAAAATCCTGTATCAGGAACTCGTGCGCGACGATATTACCTACATCGGCGTTCCGATGATGGAAATTTGTATGCGCGAGTACTCCGATCCAAGGCAGCGGCAGTTGTTCAAAAACATGATCTATGTCGGCGCTTTGTCGCAACTCCTGAACATGGATTTTGAAGTGTTCAAAGGCATCATCGCCGACGAATTCAAGAAAAGAGAAAAACTGATTGCCCCCAATATCCACGCGATGGAATTGGGCCGCAATTACATCGCCGAGCACTACGACTATCCATTGCCCCTGCGCATGGAAACCCGCGACCTGGTCGGCGACAGCATCATCATGGATGGCAACTCCGCCTGCGGACTTGGCGCTGTGTACGGTGGCGCAACCGTGGCGGCGTGGTATCCGATTACGCCTTCGACCTCGCTGGTGCAGGCGTTTGAAAAATATGCCAACCGCCTGCGCATTGACCCGGAATCCGGGAAAAAGAAGTTTGCCGTCGTACAAGCCGAAGACGAACTGGCCGCTATTGGTATGGCCATCGGGGCGAACTGGAACGGTGCGCGCGCTTTTACGGCGACCAGTGGTCCGGGTATTTCCCTGATGAACGAGTTTCTGGGCCTGGCCTATTTCGCTGAAATTCCTTTGGTGTTGACGGACGTTCAGCGCACCGGCCCTTCAACGGGTATGCCCACGCGCACACAGCAGTCCGATATTTTGCTGTCGGCCTACGCTTCGCATGGCGATACCAAGCATATCCTGTTGTTTCCAGCCAACCCGAAAGAGTGCTTTGAGATACAAGCCCTGTCTTTTGACCTGGCCGAGCGTCTTCAAACGCCCATTATCGTGATGATTGACCTCGACCTGGGCATGAACGAACACATGTCGCCGCCCCTGCAATGGGACGACAGTCGTCAGTACGACCGCGGCAAGGTGTATAATGCCGAAGACCTGGATCGTATCGGTATGTTTGGCCGCTATCTCGATTCGGATGGCGATGGTATTCCGTACCGCACCATTCCGGGTACGCACCCGACAAAAGGTTCATTTTTTACGCGCGGTACTTCGCGCGACGAATACGCCCGCTACACGGAAGAAGGCGCTGCTTATGTGCGCAACATGGAGCGTTTGGTCAAAAAATGGAATACAGCGAAAGAAGTCGTCCCACAACCTGAATTTTATCAGGATGGCAACCAAAGTAAAGACGGCGTGATCTTTTTCGGCACCAGCACCGACTCCGCCCTCGAAGCACTGGATTTGCTGAAAGAAGACGGTGTTAACCTGGATGCGATGCGCTTGTTGTCCTTTCCATTTTCTCAAAAAGTCGCCGATTTTATTCAAAATCACGAACGCATTTTTGTCATCGAACAAAATCGCGACGCACAAATGCGCAGCCTGTTGATCAATGAACTGGAAACCAATCCTGCCAAACTGATTCGGGTACTGAATTACGACGGCATGCCCATCACAGCAGCCTATATTCGCGGACAAATCCTCAATCTATACAAGATATGACGTATGTAAAGCCGGCGTTTCGCCACCCCGCCTTATCCCAGAACGACCTGGGTTTTACCAAAAAAGACTACGAAGGCGCACTCTCAACGCTGTGCGGCGGCTGTGGGCACGATTCCATCAGCGGGGCCATCACCGAAGCTTGCTTTGAGATGTCCATCGCACCGCATCGCCTGGCTAAACTGTCGGGCATCGGTTGTTCGTCAAAAACACCGACATATTTCCTGGGCAACTCGCACGGTTTCAACTCCGTACACGGGCGTATGCCGTCAGTGGCAACAGGGGCCAGCCTCGCCAACCGCGACCTGATTTACCTCGGCGTTTCCGGCGACGGCGACAGTGCCAGTATCGGTATGGGCCAGTTTGTACACGCCATTCGTCGTCACTTGAACGTGGTGTATATTGTCATGAACAACGGCTGTTACGGACTGACCAAAGGCCAGGACTCCGCGACGGCAGACATTGGCTCGATCAGCAAAAACGGCATGAATCATTTTCAGGCCATTGACCTGGCGGCCATGGCCCTGGAACTGGGCGCAACCTTTGTCGCACGCAGTTTTTCTGGCGATAAAACGCAACTGGTTCCGCTCATCAAAGCGGCTATTTCGCACCACGGCTTTGCACTGATTGACGTCATTTCGCCTTGCGTGACCTTCAATAACAATACCGGCTCGACCAAGGCATACGACTATGTTCGTGAGCACATCACCACCGCCGAAGTAGTGGATTATGTGCCACCGAGCGAAGAAATTACGATGGGCTACGCAGAAGGATCATCGGCTGAACTGACCCTGCACGACGGTTCTCACCTGTCGCTGCACAAACTCGCACCCGATTTTGATCCGCGTGATAAACTGTCGGTCGTGCAGCGCATCTACGAGGCGCGGGCCAAAAAAGAAATCCTGACAGGTCTGCTATATATCGAGCCCGGCACACCTGACCTGCACGATCTGGTTGGCACCATCAGTACACCGCTGAACCAACTCGGCACGGCTGATCTTTGTCCTGGAAATGATGTGCTGTCCGAGATCAATCGGGGGTTGAGGTAAGGACTTTGTTTCGTTTGTTTTTCAAACGGCCTCTCGTGCGTTAATGCGTATGAGAGGCCGTTTTTGTATCTATAAATATCTTTCATCGTTCTCCCTGGCCCATTCTGCTTTTCGAGATAATACCAACTCTCACACCTCCGGCACTACCGGCCTGACTTTCAAAGCCGTTTCGATGACGTTCAGCACCTTTTGGCGTTCGTCGCCTGTTAGGGGCAGGCGAGGTGCGCGCACGTGTTCCGTGCCGAGGCCAGTGGCGACTTCTGCCAGTTTGATGTATTGCACCAGTTTGGGATGAATGTCCAATTCGAGCAGGGGCAAAAACCAGCGGTAGATCGTCAGCGCTTCTTCGATCCGTCCGGCTTGAATCAGGCGATAAATGGCGACAGTTTCGCGCGGGAAGGCATCCACCAGACCAGCGACCCAGCCGTGTGCGCCCATGAGCAGGCTTTCCATGGCCAGCGTATCCACACCGCAGAGCAACTTGAAGCGGTCACCAAATCGGTTGAGCATACGTGTGATGTTGCTCACATCGCGGGTGCTTTCCTTAACCGCCTGAATGGTGGGCCAGTCGGCCATTTCAGCAAACATGTCCAGCGTCACGACGGTGTGGTAATCCACCGGGTTGTTATAAATCATGATGGGCAGGTCGCTGGCGTTGGCGACGGCCCTGAAATACTGCATCAATTCGCGGTGATCGGGTTTGTAGCGCATAGGAGGCAACAGCATCAGTCCGCTGGCGCCCAGATCGCGGGCAGTTTCGGCGGCTACGACAGCGCCTTTGGTGCTTTGCTCGGCGATGTTCATTACCACAGGCACACGACCGTTTACACTGGCGATGGCGTGGCGCACCAGCGCATATTTTTCGTCGTTGGTCAGGCTGCTCGCCTCGCCAAGCGTACCGCCTATGATGATGCCCGATGCGCCAGCGTCGAGTTGAGCAGCAAGATTATGGTCAAAAACGGCATAATCAACGTCGTCTTGCGCCGTAAATGGGGTCGTTAATGCAGGGAATACTCCGGTCCAGTTCATGCGTGGGTTGTGGAAAGTTGAAGTTGCTGAAGTGGTTGAAAATGGTTGAAGATGTTGAAAGTGGTTGAAAGTTGTCATTTGCAATGTGGTAAAAAAGTTGTCATCCTGAGCGTCAGCGAAGGATCTGGTCAAACAGATGTAATCATACCCCTTTGTGGGCAGCAAATCCTTCACTGCGTTCAGAATGGCATTTTTAAGGAAGGGGGAAAACCCAACATCTAACAACATCTAACAACATCTAACAACATCTAACAACATCTAACAACTTCAACCCCAATATCCAGTTCGCCGCAATAATACAACAACTCAGTTGGGCGAGTTTGCCTGAAGTCGTGAAAATGCTTTAACATTGCCGTCGGAAAATCATCTTATGACATCCGAAAGGCTTTTGCAAATATTCGAAAATCCGGCAGCAGGACTGGAGAACGTCACGTACGAGGAACTCAAAACCCTCGCGCTGGCTTATCCGTATTCGCCGCATTTTCGCACGTTGCTGGCCTTGAAGGCGCGCCAGGACGACCATCCCGAAGCGACGCGCGCGCTGGCTAATGCTGCGGCTTACGCCATTGACCGCACAAAATTATTTACGCTGATGCGGGAAGAAATGACGCCGGTGCTGCAACCCGAGGCGGAGGAAATTCTTTTCGAACTCAAGCCCATTGAAAGCGTTCAGCGGCAACTCGAAGCCCTGGAAGCCGTGAGCAAGCAGGAAGCGGCTTCCGTTCAGGCTGCCGCAGCGCCTGTGCCTGCGCCTGAACCAGCCGTCGTTGTGCCGGAAACGCCCCGCCCTGAACCCGTACCTGAACCAGTGCCTGAGCCCCCCGAAATCACGCCAGAACCGCTCAAAGTAGCCCCGGTCGCTACTTTTGACGACTGGATAAACGGATTTCATCCCCCTGTACTCGACCCGCCCAAAGCAAAAATGGTTGTTCCGCAACCCGTTCAGCGACGACCGGTTGTGCCCGAACCGTCTGAACCCAAGGGCATGGCCCAGCAATTAGCCGAACGCAGTGTAGCCGAAAACAAAGACGTAGTTTCCGAAACTTTGGCCCGATTGTTGGCCAGACAAGGGCATCGGGAAAAAGCAATTGCAATGTATCAGCGACTTTGTTTGACATTTCCCGAAAAAAGCGCGTCCTTTGCCGCTGAAATTGAAAAACTTAAAAAAAGTTAAGCAGATATGTTATCCACCATCGCGGTACTGATTGCCATTGTTAGCGTGTTGCTCATGGCCGCAGTCTTGATCCAAAATCCAAAAGGCGGCGGTATTGACGCCACTTTCGGTGGCCAGGCGCAGCAACTTTTTGGCGCAGCCCGGTCTACTGATTTTATCGAAAAAGCCACCTGGGTGCTGGCTGGTCTTCTGATCGCACTTTGTGTGTTCGCAGTAATGACTGTTGGCGCAGGTAGTGCTGAAGGCGCCGAAATTCCACTCCAGTCGCAGTAATTCGATCCTTACAAGGGATTTTTCCTGACCAAATTTACACAACCTGTAGCCATTCCTTTCACCACAAGGGATGGCTTTTTTATTGAAGCGTACGTTTAAACACAGAGTACACGGAGAGTTTAAACACAGAGTGCACGGAGGTTTAAACACAGAGTACACGGAGATTTAAACACAGAGTACACGGAGATTTCATCATTCGACATTACCCAAAATGGACATCCTCATTATCGGAGCAGGGCCTGCGGGGTGCACTGCCTCGCTTTTTCTGTCAAAAATGGGCATCCGGCACACCGTGGTAGAGGCTGCCGAGTTTCCGCGCGATAAAATTTGCGGCGACGGGCTTGACCTGAAGGTGATTCGGGTGTTGAGGCATCTTGACCCGGAGATAACGCTTGATGGAGAGCACTTTATGCCGGTTCATGGCACGCGGTTTATCCTCAAAAATGGGAAAACGGTGGATTTTCAAGCCGCCAAATCCGATCAGCCTTTGTTCCACACGGCAAAACGCCTGCATTTCGACCATTTTTTATTTCAAAAACTCGACCATCGCACTGCCGATATCCACACCAATACCCTCGTGGAAAACATCATGCGCGATGGCGATGGCTGGATTGTTCAGGCCAGTTGTTCCGGGCGGACAGTTGAATTCAGGCCGCGCCTGATCCTGGCTGCCGATGGCGATCACTCAGTGATGTTGCGGTATCTGGGCGAGAGAAAAATTGACCGCCGGCATTATGCGGCTACATTGCGCCAATACTGGAAAGGTGTGGCTGGCGTGCCTGAATCGCCGAATTTGCTGGAGATTTACTTCCCCAAAGGGCTGCCCATGTCGTATTTCTATATTTTCCCCTTGCCCAATGGCGAGGCAAATGTCGGTTACGGCATGACCAGTGAAGTGCTCGCCAAATCCGGTTTGAAACTCCGTCAGGTTTTTGAAAATATGTTGAAAAACGACCCCGTCCTGTCCGACCGGTTTGCGTCAGCCACGCCGCTCGAAACGCCGAAAGGCTGGGGACTTCCGCTGGCGTCACTGAGGCGTAAAAATTTCGGCGACGGTTATCTGCTGCTCGGTGATGCGGCGTCCTTGATTTGCCCGACCAGCGGTGAAGGCATCGGAACAGGCATGATGTCGGGTTTTATTGCTGCTCAATTCGCTGCCCATGCGCTCCAAAATCGGCGTTTTGATGCCGAACAATTCAAAAACTATGACCGCGAAGTCTATCGTCGCCTCAACAGCGAAATCAGGCTGTATAATTCCATGATACGCCTGTCGCCCCGTGTTTATGATACCGTGTTGAATTTCCTGGCGCCCAATCCCTTGTTTAAAATGTATTTTTCCAAAAGCGTTCCAGGCTGGCTCCGCACGGCGTATGAAACGCCCATTAAAGTGGATGTTTGAGGTGGTTGAAAGTTGTTGAAATAGTTGAAGTGGTTGAATATTGTTGAAGGTGTTGAAAGTTTTACTCTGTGTACTCTGCATCCTCTGTGTTTTAAAAAAACATGCATTAAACACAGAGTACACTGAGTGTTGCACAGAGTACACAGAGTAAAACGTTCAACAACTTCAACCAACTTTCAACTAAACTACCAATCCTCTTTATCTTGCACCTCATATACCGACACATTTATGAAACAACTACTCCTTTTGCTGCTCTTGCCCATTCTGGCTTTTTCTGCCTGCTCCAAAGACGATAATGATGATGATTCGACGACAGACACAGGCACGCCGCTCATTGCCCGAAGAATCTTTTTTCAAGAACCTAATGGTAGTTCCGATGACTTACAATATTCCTATGACGGTCAAAAACGCTGTACATTGATCAATGGCGTGAATGTCAAATTCATGTATAATTACACCAGCGCTTCAGATATTTCCGTCGTTATTGTGCCCACCGCAACCCAGGATACAGCCTACCGCACCATTCTGCTGAAAGACGGCTGGGCCAGCGAACAATTCTATCGTACCGGAAACGGGCCTCTCGCGCCAGAGCGCATTTATGAGCGTAACGCCGATCATTCTGTAAAAAAACAGACAAACTACTCCGTTTCAAATCCCGGTCAGATTAATTCTGTTGAAGAGTATGAATACGACAGCGACGGCAACCGAACCCGCGCCCTGACTTTTAACAAAGACGGCGTGTTGCA
>JADZBJ010000002.1 GCA_020852155.1 Saprospiraceae bacterium
GATCTGGCTCAAAATGGCAACTGGGGCGAATCGCGTCTGATTGGCGCTGTTCCCGGAAATATCAAACTTCGCGCAACGAAACTCAACTACACCCCTTTCGATGTTCAGTGGGGCGACCAGACATTCCGCTTGAAAATGATCTTTGTCCGGCCCAACGATCAGGTTGTTCGGCCCTGCGTTATCCTGTCGCCGGGCAACGGGTCTGATTTTAACAACTGGTACAATTACCTCGCGCTTGGCGTGGCGGATTATGTCAGCAGGGGGTATGCCGTTGCTTTTTATGAAAATTTCAACAACATTTATTTCAACAATGCGGTGTTGGCCAACCCGGCAGCCAGTACAAACCTGCCCGTTTTTCAAGACCCGGAATTGCCATTTTACGCCCTGTATCAGTTTGCCAATGCCGCCGGACATTTTGTCGGCGCCAATGCCGGGGCCTTGAAAGTTAATCCAGAGCAGTTGTTCAGTGGCGGCAACTCGGCAGGCGGTTTTGCGGCCTATTCGCTGGCCCTGGCCGATGATGATAATTTCTCCCATCCGGTCTTTAGCGCGCTGGGCAATCATACAAACAAAGTATGGCCGAGTGCGGTGGCGACGGATGTACACATCAAGGGAATTGGCATTATCGGCAGTGGATTGTTTCTGCCGGAGGCCAAAATGGGCGATCTGATTGACTCCGACGACGACCTGTTAACCAGTGTTCTTTGGCACGGAAGTCAGGATCCGTTGATATACATGGAGTGCTGTGATAATTCGCCATGCAATGGTGACAACGGCTTGGCCATTTGCGGGGCATTGTCAGTTGGTGAGCGCTTGTGCGAGGCGGGGATGCCTAACGAAGTGAATATTATTTGCGAAGGCGGGCACAGGGCAATAGTTCCTTTATTGAATACCGGGCAAACCAATAACCCGCCAACAGCAGGAGTGGTCTTAGGGCCATTACACAGAGAACTTCAGCAAATGATGGATATTCAAAAGGCTTTTGCTCGTCAATTTAGTACAGTGATCAACCAGCAACCTGTAACAGGGTGTAGCGTGTCAGGTTTTAAACCAAAAAATTATCCTAATACGCTGGGTACTAACTGGTTCCTGGCAGCCAGTTCATCCTGTGTATCCAACGCAGGAGGAAGCCAGGTTAACATTGAGAATATGGAAAAAACCGTAAAACCCGCTGTCAGGGTGTCGCCCAACCCGGTTGCTGATTACCTGCAATTTTCATGGACTTCTGCCGAAGCAACTTCGACGCGATGGATCATAACAGACAACAACGGAAGCGTTCGATATGATCAGGTAATATCAGGTTTGACCGGGGATAACTATTTGAAAATCAATGAAGTGAAAAACTGGGTTCCCGGCCTGTACTATTGGACAATGTTGCAGGACAACGGCACGACAGAGCGAGGAATATTGGTTATAAACAAATAGGGTAAAATTTCAGGCATAGGGTGGAAGGCTGAAGGTAGAAGGCGTTTTTTAACAAGAGGGTCGTTGTTTTTGATGAAAAATAAACAAAAAAACTTTTACCCTCCGCCTTTTACCTTCGGCCTAAACCTCTTATCCACCTGCCTTTTTATAATCAGCCAGGAATTTTTCAAGACCGATGTCTGTCAACGGGTGTTGCAGCAGACCCAGAATAGCGGAAAGCGGGCAAGTCACTACGTCAGCGCCTGCTTTGGCCGCCTGAACGATGTGCAGCGGATTGCGGATGCTGGCTGCCAGGATGGCCGTTTCGTAGCCTGTGGTGGAGTAAATTTCAAAAATATCCTTGATGAGCGTCATGCCATCCCAGGAAATATCATCAATACGACCGATAAAAGGCGAAACATAAGTAGCGCCTGCTTTTGCGGCCAAAATGGCCTGTCCGGCAGAAAATACCAGGGTGCAATTCGTGCGGATGCCCAATTCAGAGAAGTGAGCAATGGCTTTCACGCCATCTTTAATCATGGGCACTTTTACCACGATATTTTCATGTAATTCAGCCAGTTTTTTGCCTTCAGTTACCATCGCCTTGAATTCGGTACTGATAACTTCTGCGCTGACATCGCGGCCCGGGCCGACAATCTCGCAGATGTCGCGGTAATGTTTCAACACTGCGTTATCGCCAGTGATACCTTCCTTGGCCATCAAGGACGGGTTGGTGGTTACGCCATCGAGAATACCCAGTTCGGTGGCCTCGCGGATGTGGTCAAGATTGGCAGTATCAATAAAAAATTGCATATCGAAAAATAGTGCTGGTAAGTAAATGTGCCAATACGCATTCAAAGCGTATTGGCACATTTATCAAATAAACAAGAATGTGCCGAACACACCGCTACGACCACATATCCTTGCTGCATTTCTGCCCTGGGGAGGTTTTGCAGGAGCTGGTCGTCCGGCACGCCGCAAAGGTAGTAAAAGGTTGGATATTAATAAAAGACGAAACGAAATATTTTGATCTGCCAGAATCTTCATCGAATCCTGACGCCCGTTTTAAGATGCATAAAGGTGTTGTTGTTATGCTAAGAGCGTGTTCGGGAATTGGGTTTGTGCCGAACGAGGGAAAATTTGATTTTGATCAAGGCAAAATTTGCAGCCTTAGCCGGGTTCTAAGGCGAAAATTTTAACGCCGAGCAGCATTAA
>JADZBJ010000003.1 GCA_020852155.1 Saprospiraceae bacterium
CCGGCGTTTTGGTCGCAAGACCATTGTATAAGCTCAACATTTTGACCTTCAATGACTTTTTCAAACTCCGATTCGGGAAGAGTGCCGAGGTAACTTCGGCGCTGTTTATTGTGCCGAGCTATTTCAGTTGGATTACCGCACAGATTGTTGCCTTGTCCATTGTTCTGCAATCGGTCAGCGGACTTGATCGCAACTGGGGTGTATTGATTTGTACAGCCCTGGTGCTGGTATACACCTATATCGGTGGTATGTGGGCCGTAGCGGTCACGGATTTTGTTCAGACCATCGTCATTATCGTAGGTATGGCCATTCTGGCTGGCGAACTGGTTTTTGAAGTAGGCGGCATTAAACCTATGATGGATGCTGCGCCGCCCAATTTTTTCCAGTTTTTCCCGGATCCGAAACCCACCGACATGATTGCCTGGGTTGCAGCGTGGATGACGATAGGTCTGGGCAGCATTCCACAACAGGACGTTTTCCAGCGGGTTATGGCGGCTAAAAATGTCGACGAATCGGTTAAAGCCTGCTACACCTCGTCGTTTTTGTATTTGTCGGTGGCCTTTTTGCCGCTCATCATCGGTTATTGCGGCCGCATTTTATACCCAGAACTCATGGAAAAAGATGCGCAAATGATGATTCCCAATATGGTTTTGCTGCACTCCGGTCTGGGCATGCAAATTCTCTTTTTCGGAGCCTTGATTTCTGCCATCCTGAGTACGTGTAGCGGCGCTATGCTCGCACCCGCAACAGTGATTGGCGAAAACCTCGTCAAACCGCTGGTCAAAAAAGTATCGGACAAGCAACTTTTGCGCATTATGCGCGGATCTGTGGTGGGCGTGGGTGTCATTACGGGCACAATGGCCCTGTCGCGTACCAATATTTACGAACTGGTTGGAGAATCCTCCTCCTTAAGCCTGGTATCGCTGTTTGTACCATTAATGGCTGGGCTTTACTGGAAACGCGCTACATCGGCCGGAGCGATTGCTTCGATGGTAACAGGTATGATTGTCTGGCTCATCGCTATGAATGTCATACCTGAAACGCCCAACCCGGAGCAATTATGGACATCCATACCGCCTATGCTGTGGGGACTGGGCGCGAGTATTCTGGCCATGCTGGTGGTTAGTTTGGCCACAACGAAGGGGTTGAAAGTTGAAGGGGTTGAAAGTTGAAGTGGTTGAAGGTTGAAGTTGTTGAAGGTTGAAAGTTGTTGAAATGGTGTACTCTGTGGTCTCTGTGTTTGCACTCTGCGTCCTCTGTGTTATATAAGAAACTATGTTTTAACACAGAGAGCACTGAGTATTTCACAGAGACCACAGAGTACACCATTTCAACAACTTTCAACTTTCAACCTTCAACAACTTCAACCACTTCAACTTTCAACCATTTCAACTTTTACTCGTAGCGCAAAGACTCGATCGGGTCAAGTCTGGCCGCTTTCAGTGCCGGGTAAAAACCTGAAACCACGCCAACGATCATACAAAGCGTAAAACCAAGGAACATCCATCCCCAGGGAATCAGGAAGTCGCCGCCCAATAGAGGCGTAACGACGTTGCCGATCAGAATACCGAGAAAAATACCGACCAGTCCGCCCATCTGACAAATCACCACGGCTTCGGTCAGAAACTGAATCAGAATGCTGCGACGCGTAGCGCCCAGGGCCTTGTAAATGCCGATTTCACGAGTGCGTTCAGTGACGCTAACAAGCATAATATTCATCAGGCCGATGGCTGCGCCCAGCAAGGTCATCAGGCCAATGGCGACCGTCGCCAATCGGAGTTTAACGGTATTTTCTTTTAGAATAGCGACTATACTATTGCTGGTAAATATTTCAAAATCGTCTTCTTCACCAGGCCGTAAACCGCGGATTTGTCGGAAAAGCCCGGTAGCATCCGACTGTGCTGATTCCATTTCCAACGCATCCTTGGTGGCTACCAACAGAAAGTAATCCCGGTCACCTTTGCCACCATAAATTGATTTGACGTTCACCAATGGAGCATAAACTTTCCGATCGCTTGATTCATTCATCGTCGAGCCTTTAGTGGCCATAACACCCACAACACGGTAGCGCAAGTTGTTGACACTGCTGATCTTGTCAATAGCGTCTTCACCCTTGCCATCAAACAGGCCCTTCACTATATCATCACCAATAATGGCAATGGGTGCGCCGCTTTCAACTTCAGCCTGCGAAAAATTGCGGCCGTGTGCCAGGTCTATCCCTTTCACTTCCAGAAAATTCTCGTCAGCGCCGTTAAAAATGACATTGGGGTTGGTCTTTTTATCGTTGTATTTCACCACGGCGCTACCTGTGCCGTAACATCCGACAGCGACCTTGCCTGCGAAGGCAAACCGTTCCTTGAATTCCATAGCCTGCCTGAAATCCACCGGATCGGCTTCTTTTTGCTGCTTGCCTCGCCGACGGCTTTTCATGTCGCCCCATTTGCGTTCGATACTGAACGAATTAGCGCCCAAGCCCGACAGGTTATCGTTCAGCGAATAGGCAATGGAGTCAATCGCCGTCAGAATGCCCACCAGGGCCATGATGCCAAATGCGATGATGAGCAACGTCAGTATTGCGCGCAATTTGTTGGCGCGAATACTTTGAAATGCCATGCTGAATATTTCTGAAATAGGCATGAGAAACAAGTAGGTTGAAACGACGTGGCGTAGCCTTTAGATTATGTGCCTAAAAGTAACCCGTCTGCACAGGCTAAACCCGGCAAATAGAGGCAGGTTGCCGGAACTTCGATGTAAAGCGCTTTTTCAGGCGATGAAATTCAAACAGGCTATCGTTTTTCCAGAAACAACTGCTGACTTTTACCGGCGTTTTCCATGGCTAATTTCAGGTTTTTTTCATCCTGAAATACCACTTTTACCCGACGTTTTTTGGAACC
The DNA here is from genome assembly GCA_020852155.1 of Saprospiraceae bacterium. Classification (GTDB taxonomy): domain Bacteria; phylum Bacteroidota; class Bacteroidia; order Chitinophagales; family Saprospiraceae; genus M3007. The sequence goes on from JADZBJ010000003.1 coordinate 2,895, forward strand.
TCCGTGGCTTGTGTCTGTCAGCATCAGGTACGCGCCTGACACATCAAAACGTCCTTTTTCCTGATAAAAACCGATACTTCGAAAGGTGTAACTGCCGTCGGTATTAAATGTCATTTTAACTGAATCCAGCGGCGTATTGACGGTTTGCCCGGCTTCATAGAAGCCGGTAGCCTGCCAGTTGCCAGTCAGAAGTTGCCGGTCGGCCCTTTGACACGCGCCCAACAGCAACATGAGGCATAGTAGCATATTCATTTTCATGCGGCAAAAATCACAAACCTTCGCCGTAATCTACCCAAACACAACGTGTTCGCCAGCAACTTTTTTTACCTTTGCACCGCCAATAAGCAAGTATAAACCCGAATTTAAGTGATTTTGAAGATTTTCAGGATTGATTTTCCTGATTTTCAAGGATTTACAAGCGTATATCTTTCAAAACTACTTTGATTTGACTATAAATTCTAAATTTCAGATCATGCAGAAAGGCACAGTCAAGTTCTTTAATGAATCAAAAGGCTATGGTTTTATCGTTGAATCGGACACCGGACAAGAAGTATTTGTCCATATTACCGGATTAGTGGACAAAATCCGCAATGGCGACACTGTTTCCTTTACAACTAAAAGAGGCAAAAAAGGACTGACTGCCGTTGAAGTAAAGTTGGACTAAGCGCTTGACTGCCATATAGTCGTATGGCTTCAACTTATTACCTGCCCGGTTGTTACAGACCCAAAATTTCTCATGAGTCGCCACGGAAAAGCACTCGTCGCCATGTCGGGCGGCATAGACAGTACCATAACTGCAGTCCTTCTACACGAAGAAGGCTGGGAAGTCGTGGGCGTAACCATGAAAACCTGGGACTACGCCACTTCGGGCGGCAGCAAAAAAGAAACCGGATGTTGCTCTTTGGACAGCATTAACGATGCGCGTCAGGTTGCCGTCAAATTAGGTTTTCACCACTTTATCGTTGATATCCGGGATGAATTCGGAGATTATGTCATTGACAATTTTGTTGATGAATATATGGCCGGACGCACGCCCAACCCTTGTGTGCTGTGTAATACGCACATCAAATGGAATTCCCTGCTGCGTCGCGCTGATATGCTGGATTGCCAGTTTATCGCCACGGGGCATTATGGCATTATCAACGAGTTGAATGGACGTAAATTCATCACCCGCGCCCGCGATGAGCAAAAGGACCAATCGTATGTCCTTTGGGGATTGAGTCAGGAATGCCTGAATCGTACCCGAATGCCGCTGGGTGTTTTTACCAAACAGGAAGTACGCCAGATGGCCGCCGAACGCGGCTGGGACGAACTCAGTAAAAAAGCGGAGAGCTACGAAATCTGCTTTGTACCCGACAATGATTATCGCGGTTTTCTGCGCCGCCGTATAGAAGGTCTTGACGATCAGGTCAGGGGCGGGCATTTTGTGGATACGGCTGGTAAAATCCTGGGTAAACACGAAGGTTATCCGTTTTATACCGTTGGTCAGCGCAAAGGCCTTGGCATCGCACTTGGCGAGCCTATGTTTGTTACTGAAATTCGCCCCGACACCAACACTGTCGTGCTGGGCCGCGAAGAAGAACTGATTCGCAACCAGAGGTCGGTCGGCAAGATAAACCTGATGAAATACGCCTCTGTTCCGGAAAGCGGCCTCGAAGCCGTTACCAAAGTTCGTTATCGCGACCCCGGTACATTCGCCACGCTATTGCCATTAGGCTCTGATATTCGCGTTGAATTCCACGCCAACGTCAAAGGCATAGCGCCCGGACAAAGCGCCGTTTTCTATGAAGGCGACGATTTGATTGGCGGCGGCATAATTCAGGGCAGTTTTTAGTGGTTAGCGATTAGTGGTTAGTTGTGTATTTGGTTATTTGGTTATTTGGTTATTTGGTTATTTGGTCAAATGATGAAATTTTTCAAATAAACAACTCCACAAATAACCAATCAAACAAATAAACAACTCCACAAATAACCAATTAACCAAACAAACAAATAACCATTATAATTCATTCATTCATGAAATTTGTTGCCGAAATTGACATTATGCCACACCGCGAGTTGCTGGATCCGCAGGGAAAAGCCGTGGTCAACAATATGAAAAACCTGCACCTGAGCGGCATTCAGGATGTACGCATGGGCAAACATGTCAGTGTCAGCCTGGAAGCGGCTTCTGAGACAGAAGCCAAACAGAAAGTAGAGACCATGTGCCAGAAGTTGCTGGCCAACCTCATCATGGAAACCTATCATTTTACGGTGAAACCCGCATAAACGTATGAGTCGTTCGAGGCGCACACAGGATTTTATTCAGTTCGGGCTTTTTCTGGGCATTATTTTGCTGGTCAACATACTGGCTAACTTCTTCTATGGTCACCTGGATTTGACCGAAGAGAAACGTTATACGCTCACCCAACCCACCCGAGAAATGCTGCGGGCCGTCAACGAACGCATCTACGTTCAGGTGCTACTGGAGGGCGAGTTTCCGGCAGGTTTCAAGCGCCTGCAAACTGCCACGCGCGAGATGCTGGACGATTTTCGCTCCGAAACCGGCTACCTCGATTACACTTTTGATGACCCCGGCCAGGGTACTGTCGAAGAAATCAACGAACGCCGTAAAAAACTCGCCGACGACGGCATCGTGCCCGTCAACCTCAGGGTCAACAGCGAAGGGCAAACGTCACAGCAACTCATTTATCCGATAGCCATTTTCAGGCTCGGCACCAAGTCGGTTATTGTCAAATTGCTGGAAAATGAATCGGCCAGCCTCAACCCGGAAGAAGTCATCAATAACTCGGTGACGCTGCTCGAGTACAAGTTTGCCAATGCCATCAAAAAACTGCAATCGTCAGGCCGACCAGTCATTTTGTTTACCCGTGGCCACGGCGAACTGGATGAAATGCAAACAATGGACCTGGAGCGTACATTGAACCAGTTTTACGATACAGATCGCCTGTCGCTCGACTCGACGGTACAAATTAAAGCCGATGAATGCGCTTTGTTGATTGTCGCCAAGCCGCGCATGACTTTTTCCGAAAGAGACAAATTCAAGATTGACCAGTACGTCATGAACGGCGGCAAAGTGCTGTGGATGATTGATCGTCTTGGTGTTGACCTCGATAGTTTGAACACCACAGGCCGCTTCACACCGCAAGACTACCCGATTAACCTCGAAGACCTGCTGTTCAAATACGGCGCACGCATCCAGCCCGATCTGGTTGTGGATATGGAATGCACTAAAATTCCGCTTCGGGTCGGTCAAATGGGCAATGCGCCGCAACTCGACCTGTTCAACTGGTATTATCACCTGGCTGTACGCCCTACGGGCAACCATCCGGTTGTTAAAAACCTCGATCGCGTTGAACTGCGCTTCTGCTCTTCGATTGATACCATTCGCACCAAAACGGCCGTCAAAAAAACGCCATTGCTGGTCAGCAGTAAATACAGCCGCCTGCAATTCAGTCCCGTGGATGTCAACTTTGAAATGGTGCGTTACGACCCTGATCCCGCCAAGTTTAACAAAGGCGAACAGTTAGTCGGATTGCTGCTGGAAGGCGTTTTTTCTTCTGCCTACGAAAACCGCGTTTCAGAAGAAATGAACACTGGCCTGCAACAACTGGGCATGTCGTTCAAACAGGTCAGCGAACCAACTCGTATGATCGTCATCAGCGATGGCGATGTTGCGGCTAATTTCATTCGCGACCGCTCAAAAGAGCAATTTTTCCCGCTGGGTTATAATCGCTTCGAATCGAATACATACGCGAACAAAGACCTGATGCTCAATGCCATTGAGTACCTGGTTGACCCTTACGGCGTCATTGCAGCCCGTACCAAAGAAGTCAAACTCCGCCTGCTCGATCCTGTAAAAGCACGATCAGAAAGCACCATGTGGCAATTTGTCAACATCGGTATTCCGTTGATTCTGTTGGCTATTTTCGGTTGGTGGTTTACCTGGCGTCGCAAGCGCAAATACGCCGGGGCATAAATATTTCAAATTTCAAATCGCTCATTTTTTTAATTTGAAATTTGAAATATCTAATTTGAAATTTGAAAAGTGAATTTGCATTTGACCATGAAAACACCAGCCATTCTCTTGTTTTTCAGTATTATTCCGCTCGCATTCATTTCCGGGCAAACGCTTTTTGATGATTTTCCATCGGAAATATCGGTTCAATATGGCCCTGAAACAGGCTTCAGTCTGTTAATGCCCAAAGCTGCTGCGCGCACCAGCCCGGAAGGCTGGTACTATGGCGTCGCATTCTCCACAAACCTGGTCAGTGTATTCACTTTCACCATTGCGCCGGTGGGCGGTTACCGCAAACAAGGCTTCTCGGCAGATGTTTCCCTGGCCTATACTTTCGTATCTGGTCAGCGTGACGGAGGGAAAGACCCACGCGGGCATTTTCTAAACCTCAATCCCAAGGTTATGCTTGGGCATCGCGTATTCGCTGGTTTTGGGCCGTCGTTTTACCTTGTCAGGTCCAAAAAACAAACCAATTCTGCGTGGGACGACCTGGGTAAGTACAATTTTGAACTGGGCTATTCCAACAGGTTGCGGTTTTGAAAGGGGGAGAATGTCATACCTGAAGTTTATTCCGCCGGCAAGGAAACAATCAATCTTAACGCGCAGGTAAAAGATGCTTGCGTCCGAAAATGCCCGTATTTATTATCCCAGGTACCGTCTTCCAAATCCTTTTTCAATCGTTCGACGATTTCCTCCTGCTTGTCGTCAGCAATAAAGCCCCAGGCCGATTGCGAGAGTCTGACCTGCTTGTCTAAAAATGCTTCCGGTCTTCCATAGAATGCCTCCTGAAACCCGTCTTTACAGTCCAGGGGAATCGGGACGGGAACTATTTTGCAATGTCCTCCCAGGCACCGGGCGATATAATCAATGGTTGGATAGCGCGCTTTTTCAACTTCAATGACTTCGGGAAAATATTCGGCATTCCAAAAATCATCCAGGTGTTCAGGGTCGAATGTCATGATAACGACCGGGCCTTTTGTAACCCGCCTCATTTCTTTTAAACCTGCATTAATGTCCGGCCAATGATGCACGGTGATGAGCGCCATCGAAGCATCAAAAGCGACGTCGTCAAATGGAAGGTTGTCAGCCTTGGCATCAATAGCAGGCACTTTGCCTTTGTCTAACCGCTGTTTTCTCATGGCAGCCGAAGGCTCAACGGCAACAACATACTTATCATCCGGCTCGTAAGACCCGGCGCCGGCGCCGACATTTAAGATTGTTTTTGCGTTGGAAAATTCAGCATGAATGTATTCCGCGATCCGCTCGTCAGTCTGCCGATAACTGGAATATTGTTTACCGAACTTGTCGTAGTTGAATGCAGGATTGTCAATTGTCATCATAATTCTATTGTGAAAAGTTGTTACTGGCAATAAAATACGCCTGGAATTGAACAACTATATCTCTTATTAGACCGACTCTTTGAAAACACGGAGTAAGCATATAAAATTGA
>JADZBJ010000004.1 GCA_020852155.1 Saprospiraceae bacterium
CGCGAAATACTACGTTCCATCGGGCCGTTGCATTCAAAGTGTTCGATATAAAAACGGCGAGCCGGTAGATATTCCTGAAAATGAACGCGCGCAGTTTCGTACCCGTCGCGGACGTATCGTTCTGGATGGCGGCGGCATCAAGCCTGATGTAGCGCTTCCTTATGATACCGCTTCAACGTTGGTCAAAGCCCTGCTGGAACAAAACGTAATTTTCGATTTCGTGACTGATTTTGCTTTAAAAACGCCCAAAATTGACTCCATTGAGTTGTTTGAATACACCGATTTTGCAGCGTTTGAACAGTTTGCCCGTAGCCGGAATTTCACTTACGAAACCAATTCCGAGAAAAAACTGAAGGAGTTGCGCACGTTCTCTGCGAATGAAGGCTTAAACCTGAACAACGAAATTGCAGCGTTGGAAGCGCGCATCAAACAGGAAAAACAAAATGAAATGACGCGCAATCGCGATCGAATTCTGTATGAAATCGAACAAGACATCGTTGGTCGTTATCATTTTGAAAAAGGTAAAGTCCGCAAACGCCTCGTCAATGACCCTGAAGTAAAAGAGGCTGTGAAATTGCTCAACGACCCGGTGCGCTATCAGAAGATTCTGGGCGGAGCGTAATTGATTACCAAGCTAATAAAAAATGTCATCCTGAGCGATCGCTCAGGATGACATTTTAGTTTATGTGATTTTTCACACTACTGTTTGACTACTTTTCGTTGCCATTTGGCGCCTTCTTTAGTCGTCATTTCAAGCCAGTAAACACCGGCAGCAAGATGACGCGTTGAGAATTCAGTTGGTTGTGCCGGAGCCAGTGTTTGCTCGGCAACTGCCTGGCCCAAGGCATTTCTCAACACCGCCTGAGTCGTCGTACCATTATCCGGCATTTTCACGCTGAACACATCAATGGTTGGATTCGGGAAAATTTGCAGCCCTGAAGCCCATGCAGGTTCGTTGGCGCTAACCAGCGAAGAATCAACGTAAATGATGGCGGCTACGCGATCGCTTTCGCATTCAAATCCTGGCAAATCAACTTCCCAGTTGTAGAAATAGTAGTAACGATCAAGGCTAAAATTGGAATTCTTAAGCGTCACGATGTCCTGAATCGAATACGGATAACTGACGCCTTCATTGCTCCGGCGCAATTGAGGGCCGGCGCTCTGAATGCTGGCCTGGTTCACCAGCGGGTCGGTTGTCAGGACAAGGTCTTCGCCGACTGGAATATCCAGATTGAGGGTAATATTGGTCGTCCCAACCGGAATATTCACGGAAACAGAATCAATGACCTGGCCTGAAGCCGATTGAACCATGATTCTTCTCACGCCTGCTTTGGTCGTATAAACTTTGGTTTTAGCCAGTTTAAACGGCTGAAGCGCATCAAAAATGATCGCTCCGTTGAAGGTGTTATCGCTCGTTGCGCCGCCCTGGTGATCCACCATGCCCACAAACTGATTGGGTATGTCAAAAATAGCCACATTGGATACCCAAACCGTATCGTTCGCAGTTACATCTTCGCGAACAAGCGTGTTGCCTGTCGCTACCGGAGTTTGATCTTGTTGGGTTTCATACCAGATCACATTCGGGCCGTCTGCAATCAGTGTGGCAGTGCTACCCACCGCAACCGTATCATTGACGATCACGGGTAAATCCGCACTTTTCACCACAACCTGCACCGGTGCACTGCTGAATGTTTCGCATTGCCCCTGAATAGCGACCGTGTAATCGCCCGGTTCGCTGACGGTGATACTTTGGGTTGTTTCACCATTGCTCCATAGATAGGATGCAGCGGCGCTGGATTGCAAGGTAACGCTGCCGCCCTGGCAAAAGGTCAATTCTCCGGCACTGGCAATCGTCGGCGTCTCATCAGGATTGCCGGTTATTGTAACCAGATTGCTGACAGCCGTGCAGCCACCTTCCTGTGTCACAGTTAGTTGATAATCACCGGGTTGCAAAACAGTCAACACCTGCGTCGTATCGCCTGTATTCCAGGTGTAATGAGCAAAACCATCAATGGTCGTGATTTGTACGGAGTCGCCTGTGCAGATAGAAGATGGGCCGTTGACCATCAATTCAGGAGAAACCAAAGAGCAATTGCCTTCATTGACAATCAGGTATTGATTGAGCACTGGCTCAATATGCTGCACCGCGCCGGAAGGCCAGTAAACGATAGCAGAATCAATGCTCGTCAATGTATCCAACCCGAAAACCATATTGAACGAGTTGCTGATGCCGTAACTCTGCCCTGAACGTACTTCCTTGACCTGTACGCCCAGATCGGAGTACAGTACCACTTTAGCGCCAACAGCCTGGCGATTGCCACCCGACCCGCGCAGGGAAATTCCTGCAAAGTTTTTTCCGCTGCCTGTATTCATCCATAAAGCATCCGGAATCGAGGAAGGAGTCGTATAAATGAAGGCATAACTGGCATAGATATCCACATAACCATCCTGGTTCATGTCGCCGATGGCATAAGATTCCATGTCGTTGTTGTCAAAAGTATTGTCCAGTTGGCTAAATGTCTTGTCGCCATTGTTCCTGAACAAATACTGATTGGATCCTGCGACCAGAATATCCATAAATCCGTCATTGTCAAAATCCGCAAAAACGCCCTGGATGGGTTCGCCCTGCACCTTGTTGTATATGCCGGATGCAACGCTGATGTCTGTAAAATGGCCTGTACCGTCGTTTTCAAGCAGTTGGCTTGAAACGTCGTGGTTCGTAATGAAGCAGTCAAAGTCGCCGTCATTGTCAATATCGCCGAAATCGGCTGTCCAGCTCTGTGCTCCGATGCGAAGGCCGTTTGCGTTGGTTACGTCCTGCGTGTAGGTACCATCTCCGTTGTTCAGGAAGAGCTGATTGATACGCCTTGGGTCGCTTGGGCTGTTCACGCCCTGGCGGCATTTTGCAATATAGAGGTCAAGGTCATTGTCATTGTCCACGTCACACCAAACTGAACCGTAGTTGCCCGAATTATCGGATGTCGGCGTAGTGGTCAGGTTAATCCAGTTAGGTTGATACGTGAAAGTTCCATCGCCATTGTTGCCAAAAATGCGCGCCACGCCATCGTCATGGCACACAAAAGCATCAATCCAGGAGTCGCCATTCACGTCGGCAAAATTGACGCCCTGTACGAATGTTTGAGGCGTGGTTAACGACGTTGTCGTGTAAGACTGGCCATTATTGACCGACTTGATAATTTTCACGCCGTCGTAAAAACCGCCGGTCAAAATGTCGCCATAACCGTCGCCGTTGACATCGCCAAGGCACAGGCCCCACTGGCTTTCAGTCCCGGTTGGCAGCGGCCCTACGGCTTTTACGGTCAATGGAGCATTGGATGCGCCTTGCAACAGAATGCTGACGTTAGTGCCTTGTTGCAGCCGGACAATATCGTCGCGTCCGTCGGCATTCATGTCAACAATACCGACGGCAACTCCGCTGAAATGCGAACCTGCCGGGAGTAACTGATGTTGTTTCGTGAACGAAATTTGAGCGGTGAGCCAAGATGTGCCCAACAAAAACGCCAGGCCGAAAGAGAGTTTTAAATAATTCATTTTCAATAGATTGTAATAAAAAATGAAGCAACCTAATAAAAGGAAATACGCCGTGATTTGTCATTAATGCTTCAAACACAAGCGCCGGAGTTTTTTCCTTTTATCTATGTTTGCATCGTTGAGGCTGCAAGTTGTGATAAAGTTTGATCACATAGATGCCTGAGTGAAATTTCCGCTTTTGCAAGACAAAATTTTAGCATAATGGATACGCCTTTCGAAGTCCTGATTCAGTCCGAAACGCCGGTGCTAATTGATTTTTGGGCAACCTGGTGCGGCCCTTGTCGCGCGATGATGCCGACGCTCGACGCCCTGGAACAAGAAATGGGCGACAGCCTTCGCATTGTCAAGATTGATGTTGACGAACACACTGACCTGGCTGTTGCTCAACGTGTCATGGGCGTGCCCACGTTGATGCTGTTTAAAAATGGTCAAAAATTATGGAGTGAAGCAGGTGTGCAAACCAAAGCGGAACTTCAACGCATCATTTCAGCACACCTCGTTTGAGCCAACGATCATTTGTTGGCTTTCATGCCTTGCCAATTTTACTGACGAATTTCTATTGGCAATCTGTATCAGGTATGTACATTCGCCACGTCCTTTCCAGTTTTTCGATTACTAACAGTTTTTATGCGAATTGACCATTCGCCAACAACACAACCATGCGCAACCGCAACATCTTTCTTTTGCTCATCGCGGCCTTGTTGGGCCTGTGGTACTTTGCCTCCAGAGGCAGCAGCAATACGGCGAGTACAGCCCTGACAACTCGTCCGAATGACCCCTGGGTATTCAGATCCGTACTGGACAAGCAACCCAGAATGGTCACTTTTGCGCTCAACGACCGTCTGTGGGTCGCCTATTCCACCGACTCCTGCTCGCTGTATAAAGCCTGGGCCGGAGGCGTTCACTTCGAAGGCGCCGTGTATAATTCAGACCACGGCCCGCAACCGACTTCAACCGGCAACGGCTGGCTTGAAAACAAGCATCGCCAGCCCTGGACAGTTGAACTGAATGGCAAAACCGAATCGCCCCGCACAGATTACAAAGGGCATCGCTACACCAAAAAAGGTCAGGCCGAGATCATGTACGATCTGGTCTTGTCTGACGGCCAGCGCATTCGCATCAACGAACGCCCGGAATATGTGGAAAAAGACCGCCAGAGTGGTTTCGAGCGCCAGTTTACAGTCGAAAATGCACCCAATGGCGCCAAGATCATGCTCAAAGCCAATATCAACAGCGTTGCAGATCAAAGCAGCATTGAAACCAATGGCCAATGGCAACCTGCCGTTTCCGACTTTGAAAGCAATGGCGACTTGCGCGTTTTGAGTACCGACGGCGCATTGACCCTGAACAATGACAAACCTACGCATTTCAGGGCCATGTTCGTCAATTCGCCTACCCTGCCCAATAAATTCGATGTCGAACGCGCAGCCCGCGAAGACGACTCGAACATCGCCATCAGCCCCGGCGAAAAACTGATGAGCAAAAGCGACTGCCGCACCTGCCATAATCCGGAAGTACAAACCGTAGGCCCGGGTTATGCACAAATTGCCCAACGCTACAAAAACACGCCTGAAAACCTCGAAATTCTATCACAAAAAGTCATCGCCGGCGGTAGCGGCGTTTGGGGCCAGGCTGCCATGAGCGCCCACCCTCAACTGTCAAAAGACGACGCCAAAGCGATGGTTTCCTACGTTTTGTCGCTCGATGAAGGCGAAGACGATGGCCAGGGCGGAAATGTGCCCAAGTCGCTGGATGACATTCCAAACGAAAAATGGAAATCATCGGACAAGCAAACCAAAGACACCGACGTGCGCCCGGGATTATTGACCAAGGTCTGGCAACTAAACCAGTCCATTGATGCCCTGGCAGACATCAATTTCGCAGCCAAACCCACGCAAACAGCCATCGCTAGCAAAGTGGACATGGGCTATGAAGAATTTGGCCCGTACAAAGACAACTTCGCCATCGAAGCCGAAGGTTATCTGTTCCTCGATAAAGATGATAACGTTGTCCTGCAACTGGCTTCCGACGATGGTTCGCGTTTGTTTATTGACGGCCAACAACTGATTAACCACGACGGCCCGCATGGCATGGAAGCCAAGGAAGCAGAAGTGGCATTGCGTATCGGTTACCACGCCATTAAAATCCAGTATTTTCAGGGGGGCGGCGGTCGCGGTATTCAACTGAAATGGGCGCGATTCGGCGATCCGACTTTCCGCGTTATTCCAGCCAGCAATTTCAGCCACCGTCCGGGTACAGATGAAAAAAGCACGCCGTCATTGTCCTCAACCACCAATGCCATTCCCGGCGACATGTCCGCGCTGGCAGATTGCCACCCGTCGTTTGACATTACCCAGGCGCGCCCCGACGAATTCCTGCCCAAAGTAGCCGGCATGGATTTTCTTCCGGATGGTCGCCTCGTCGTGTCCACCTGGGATGCCCTCGGCGCAGTCTATATTGTGGAAAATGTTCAAAGCGGCGATCCGAAGAAAATTAAATACAAGCGCATTGCACAAGGACTGGCTGAGCCACTCGGCCTGAAAGTCGTCAATGGCAATATTTACGTCCTCCAAAAGCAGGAACTGACCAAACTCGTGGATGCCGACGGCGATGAAATCATTGACCGCTATGAATGCTTTGCCAAAGGCTGGAAAGCATCGGCCAACTTCCACGAATTTGCTTTCGGATTGGCGCATAAAGACGGCTTTTTCTATGCCGCTCTGGCCATTGCCATCAACCCCGGCGGCGCCAGCACGCGCCCGCAAATCATGGATCGCGGCAAAGTGGTTAAAATCAACGATCAGGACGGCAGTATCGAGTTCGTTGCGCGCGGTTTGCGCACGCCGGATGGCGTCGGTATCGGCCCTGACGGTGAAGTATTCATCGCCGATAATCAGGGCGACTGGCTGCCCTCTTCAAAAATTCTCCATGTGACGCCGGGCGCGTTTTTCAACTCCTATGCCGTGGATTCGGCGACTGTCGCACAAATGCCCGTCAAACAGCCTGTTGTATGGCTGCCGCAGGATGAAATCGGCAACTCACCGACTCAACCTACCGTTCTTAACGTTGGCCCTTATCAGAATCAACTCATTCACGGCGACGTTTGCTACGGCGGTTTGCAGCGTGTTTTCATGGAAAAAGTCAATGGTGAATATCAGGGTTGCGTATTCCGTTTTTCACAAGGATTTGAAGGCGCTACGCATCGCCTCGTTTGGGGCCCTGACGGCGCGCTGTATGTCGGTCAGATCGGTAACCCAGGCAACTGGGGTCAGACCACCAAACTTTGGTACGGACTTCAGCGCATGGCTTACAACGGCGAAAGCACCTTCGAAATGCTCGCTATTCGCGCCAAAACCAATGGCGTGGAAATTGAATTTACCGAACCGCTCGCCGAAGGTGATGGCTGGTCGGTTGCCCACTATGATGTAGAGCAATGGCGCTATCAACCAACGGTCAATTATGGCGGCCCGAAAATTGACCAGCAGCCCTTGAAAGTTCTTTCAGCCACCGTGTCTGACGACCGCAAAAAGGTTTTCCTGGAAATTGCCGGCATTAAAACGCAACACGTTGTGCATGTTCACCTGAAAAACCTGCCGATCAGCGACCTCGATCACGAACTCTGGACTTCTGAAGGCTGGTACACGATGAACGCTATTCCGGCCAACGATCCGGGTGTTGTCAAAGCAGCGCCTCCGGCGCCTGGCCCGGTAGCCGATAATACCCTTTCGGAAAAGGAAAAACGCCAGGGTTTCACCTTGTTGTTTGATGGAAAAAGCATTTCCAACTTCCACAACTACGGTAAAACGACCATCGGTAAATCCTGGGTGATTGACGATAATGCCATTCACCTGGCCGCCAAGCCCAGCGCTGAAGGGCACTGGCAGGCACAGGATGGCGGCGACATCCTGACTACCGAAGACTACGGTGATTTTGAATTGAAAATTGACTGGAAAATTGGTGAATGCGGCAACTCCGGCATTTTCTATCACGTTGTCGAACAACCTGACAAGTATGACTACGGCTGGAAAACCGGCCCTGAAATGCAGGTGCTGGACAATGTTTGCCATCCGGACACGAAATTCCCGAAACACCGCGCAGGCGACCTTTACGACCTCATCGAGTGCAAGTACGTTACCGTTAAACCCGCCGGCGAATGGAATCACGTCAGGCTGGTATTCAAAAACGGCAAAGTGCAGCACTGGCTCAATGATCGCAAAGTCGTCGAACTCAAGATGTTTGACAACGGCAAACCCACCAAGAAATGGCTCGACCTGATTGCAGGCAGTAAATTCCCCGGCATGAGTAAGGATTTTGGTCTTTCTCAAACCGGCAAAATCTCGCTGCAAGACCACGGCAACGAAGTGTGGTTTAAGAATATCAAAATCAGGAAATTGTAAAACGAGAAAAAGGTAAAAGGTAGAGGGTGGAAGGCAAATGGATTCACAAAATGTCTTCCACCCTACCCTGAATTTTACTAACCTTTGTTATTCCCAAACTAACCCTGTACTCGCTGCTATGGTCGTTCTTAAGATTCATTTTCCAGTATTGTCCGTCATTGCCTGCGGGGTTATGGTGTTCATCGCCAATATCTTGCCTGCGCAGGTTGATCTCATCTGGAACGATCCGATTATTGTGCGGCAATCTTCGTATATCCTTACAGCGCCACGCATTAAAACCCTTGGAGACGGCAATGTTGTTGCTGTTTGGGGTGAAAGTTCCAACCCTGCCAAAATCTGGTGCAGCCGCCTCGAAAACGGGCAATTTACTGCGCCCGTCAGCGTCGTGACAACGACTCCCGCTCCCGCACTCTTTGGCATTGGCGGGTTTGATGTAGCCATATACGGGCAAACCATTTATGTGGTCTTCGAGCGTTCACCAGGTGGTATTTTTCTGACAACATCCAACGACGGCGGATTGACATTTGAAACGCCCGTAAACATACAAGGCGCTATATCAGGCGGCTCCTCTACGCTGGCCAATATTACAACCGACGAGGCCGGGAATATTTTCGTGAATTACATTCAGGAAAAAAGCGGCATTGCCACCCAGCAGATGAGGCGCTCGACCGATGGCGGACAAACGTTTTCTGCTGCGGTGGAGGCCAATATGCCCGCCGACGGCACAGAAGCCTGTGAATGCTGCATCGCATCGCCGGTTGCGGCAAATGGCTCGGTTTGGCTCGCCTTTAGAAACAACAACGCCAATATTCGCGATCACTGGGTGAGTCGCTCAACCGACATGGCTGACA
>JADZBJ010000005.1 GCA_020852155.1 Saprospiraceae bacterium
ACGCCACAACCGACTGCCGACGGAACATATTGACATTGCCCGTTCGTATCACATTTTGGGCATGGCCCATAATTACATTCGAAAATTTGACCAGTCGCTGGAGTATTTCAACAAAGCGCTGGCCATACGCATCAAACTCCTTGGTGAAAATGACACGCGCATCGCCAGTTCATACTCTGAAATCGGCAGGGTGCACCTGGCGCGCAAGGATTATCCCGCAGCATTGGTTTCTTTTGAAAAATCGAACGCCATTATGGTGCAATTAGACATGACTCAAGAATGGGATTACGTGTATGTCTGCAAGGATATGGCTATGGTCAATCAGAAACTCGGTCGCCCGGAAATTGCATTGGAATGGCAGGAAAAATGCCTTGCGCTTTGGCATAAATCTTATAAAAAACCGAATTCATCCCTGGCGTCGCTCAAAGCTGGCAAGGGGTCTATTCTGATCAATCTCCACGAACTGGATGCGGCCGAAAAAGAATACCGGGAAGCACTGACCATCTGGGAATCGCTCCTGCCAGCCGACGATGGCATCATGGGTATATCAGAGGCCGGACTGGGCAATGTTTACCGAAACGCATACGTGTCCACAGGCCAGCCTTCCTACCTCGATAAAAGTCGCACTTACTTTCGGCGTTTTTCCAACCGCATGAACAAAACCTTGCAAAACAACAACTGGACAGACACCCGACGCAAGGAATTGTTCGATGCCATACCTATTATCGAACGTGCCATTCAAGCCGACCTGCTGGCTTATGAGCAAAATCCGGCTCAGGCCGAAGCGCTCGAATCGGCCTGGCAGTATTCGGAAAGCATGCACGGGTATTTGCTCTATGCTGCCTCGCAAGAATCCAGGGCGCGGCATTTTGCCGATATTCCGGATGTCGAACAGGCGCGCGACTCCACGTTGCGCAGTGAAATATTTCAACTGGAAAAAACACGCCAAAACATGTTGGAAAATCAGGGGTTTTCTCTGACTGATTCGCTTGTCATTCGGGAAGATACTCGAATTTTTTCCAAAAAACAGGAAAGGACAGCCTTATTGAATGATTTTGAGCAGCGTTACCCGGAATACTACCGCCTGAAATACGACCGAAAAACAGCCAGTATGGCCGACATGCAGGCGCGCCTGAAACCGGGCCAAACCCTGCTGGAATATTTCACTGGCGACTCGATGATTTTTGTTTTCGTCATTCAACCCGGCCTGAGCAAAGTTGTACAAATCAAGCGCGATTTCCCTTTAAATCAATGGACGCTCGCACTGCGCGAAGGCATCACCGGATACCACACCGCCCCGGAAAAAAACAGCCGATTGTATCAGCAAACAGTCAGCCAATACGCCGAATATGCACACCGGCTGTACCTGAAACTGCTGGAACCCCTGCGCCCCTGGCTAACAGACGAGATCATCATCATCCCGGATGAAAACTTAGCCAGTATACCGTTTGAGGCATTGCTCCAGACGACTCCGCGCGACCTGAGTAATTTCGTCACCTATCCGTTTTTCCTGCGCACGCATCAGGTACAATATGCCTACTCGGCGACTATGTTACGCGATATGGAAGAGCGACAACACCAGACCCAGCCGCGCGACGCCATGCTGGCTATGGCGCCATTTTTTGATGCAGATACCAATACACTGGCCTTGCGCCTCAACCGTGAATTATTAAGGATCGGATTGTCGCCGCTGCCCAACTCCGGCGAAGAAGTCCTGCGCGCCGTAAAGCGCTATCACGGCGGCGGTGATGTGCTGTTGGGAAAAGACGCGACCCGTCAGGCTTTTTGGGAAATGGCAAGCCGATACCGCATCCTGCACCTGGCTACACACGGTAAAGCCAATCCTCAAATCGGGGAATTTTCATTTCTGGCCTTCAGCCCGACCAATGGCACAAATGAGTCTTCTGTTTGTCCCGTCGGCGAGCTATACCAGCTGTCGCTAAATGCCGACCTTGTCTTGCTGTCGGCCTGCGAAACTGGCATCGGTGAAACACAAAAAGGCGAGGGTGTAATGAGCCTGGCGAGGGCATTCGCCTTCATGGGCGCCAAAAGTATCGTCGCTTCGCTATGGAGCGTCAACGATCGCTCGACCATGCTCATTATGGATCAATTTTATAAGGAAAGCGCCAACGGGAAGCCCAAACATCAGGCGCTTGCACTGGCCAAACGTCAATACCTGAATGATAATCCCGGACTGAATAACCACCCGTTTTTCTGGGCTGCATTCGTCGGCATCGGCGACATGAGCAGTATTAATGGTAAGTGATTAGTGGTTAACGGTAAGTGATTAGTTTTTATACACCTAAATGTTGAAAAAACTAATCACTTACCGTTAACCACTAATCACTTACCACTCACTAATTCTTCTGTTGGCTTTTTTCTCCGACTGGTGGCGTTTGGCGCTGCGACGGGCTTCGATAACGCTGTCTGGCACGCGGGTAATTTTTCGTTTTTTAGGTTTAATCAGAGCGTTTTGGAGTAAATCTATCAGTTTTTGCGTGGCTTTGATTTTGTTGCCCAATTGCGAGCGATCAGTCTGATTGACCACCGAAAGCAATCCTTCTGCATTAATTTTACCTGACAATTTTTCCATAATCCGATGCTTTTCCTCTTCCGAAAATGCAGCGGACGCCATCACGTCAAGCAATGCCTCGACCTTCGTTTCGACCTTATTGACATTTTGTCCGCCAGCGCCGCCGGAGCGGGCGGTTCGGTATCTTATTTCGTTGCGTAGTAAATGGGTGTTCATCATGTATGCGAAGGAGCGTAATGGGCTATGGTATATCGTAGCCATTCCCGAACACGCTCAAAGTCAATAAAGTTCTCGCAAATATGTCATTTTATTCAAAAATTCGTTCCCTGAAAAGTTCTTTTAAGTTATCAAAAGATTGCTTAGGTTTTTTACAAACATATATTATTTGATACAATTCTTCTTCATTATCAGCATATGGATTATAGATGCTGTCAACAATGTTTACTTCTTCAAAATATGGATTAAAAAAATCGCCAACCTGATAACTCAAAGCAATAATCGTATCAGGAATTTTCCCTTTAGGCATCCAATTGTAATAACTACCATGACATGAGAATGCTTTGGGCAGGTTGTAGTCATTTCGATACATATTTATTGCTCCTGCCTGTCCATAATGTTTGCCCCAGATCACACAGTTTTTCTTTTCCTCTGTAGAGAGCCTTTCATGTATTTTACTCAAACTTTTCATCGTTTCAGTCCATTTTTCAGTAGCGTAATATTCTTCATATTTTACAGGTGACGTAGCGCCTGCAAGTGTTTTGTTTTCATATTTATAAATTGAGTTTAAATAGTGTTGAAACGTGTAAACAGGCATGCCAAAAGGAATTAATGCCATACCTAAAAGGTATAAAAAAATGACAGGATAATACATCCAATTGGCTTTTTGTGCTAAAAATTGCGACAGAAACAATCCGCCAAAAGGCAAAACAGTTAGAATAACAGGAAAAAAATAATATGATTTACCTTTTTGAAATATCA
>JADZBJ010000006.1 GCA_020852155.1 Saprospiraceae bacterium
AGCGATGCGTCGGGCCGCCAACTTCGGTATCAATTCCTGAACGGCCTCGAAAAAGAATATCGGATTGCATTGGATGGACTCACCCAGGGGCTTTATTTTTATACCATCCGCTCCCCGGAAGGCATTGTACAGCAATCGGGGCGGTTGGTGGTGTATTGAGGTTTCCCTTCCTCCTTCAGCCCTTTACCCTCAGCCCTCCACCCTTTTCATTTTGTAACCCTCCGATTGAAAAGCGTTCAGTCGAATAAAACAAACAGTTTTTTTAAGTTTGCGCCTTGTACCCGGATTTAAGTGATTTTGAAGATTGACATGATTGATTTTCTTGATTTTTAATGATTTCCGGACGTGAGTCGTTCAAAATCACTTTGGGTTAACTATAAATCATTCCGGCATGGCCAAACAAAAAAGCCACACAGCAGTATCCAGTCCGACAGTATCCACAACCGATCTGGTAGATCCGAACCATATCGTCATCAAGGGCGCTCGCACCAATAACCTGCGCAATGTTGACCTGACGCTCCCCAAAAACAGGTTGATCGTCGTTACGGGTGTGTCGGGTTCTGGCAAGTCCAGCATTACCATGGACACCCTGTACGCTGAAGGTCAACGCCGTTATGTCGAAAGCCTGTCCAGTTATGCCCGCCAGTTTCTGGGGCGTATGAAAAAGCCGGATGTGGACTATATTCGGGGCATTTGCCCGGCCATCGCCATCGAACAACGCGTCACCACCGGCAATGCCCGCAGTACCGTAGGCAGCATGACGGAGATACATGAGTTCCTGCGATTGCTGTATGCGCGCATTGCGAAATGTTACTCGCCGATTTCCGGAAATATTGTTAAAAAACATGAGGTTGCCGACGTAACCGACTATATCCGCCTACAAGCCGAAGGCACACGCTGCATGATCCTGATGCCATTCCCGATCATGCGCCAGGAAAAGGAAAGCGCCGCCGAACATCTTGAAAAATCCTTAAACATTTTATTGCAAAAAGGCTATACGCGCTTAGTTGTTTCGGGTACTGTCACCCGTATCGAGGATTTGCAGGCCAACATGCCCACGGATTTCAATCCGATAACCGCTGAAGTGCTGATCGACCGCGTAGTGGTCAGCACCGACCTCACTGACGCCGACTGGATGCGCCTGGCGGATTCCATTCATACCGCATTTTACGAGAGCGGCGGTAATTGTATCGTGAGCAGCGAACTGGAAGGCCCGGTGCAACGCATGGCATTTAATAATCGCTTCGAACTGGATGGGATGGAATTCCCTGAACCATCGCCCCAACTGTTTAACTACAACAACCCACTCGGCGCTTGCCCCACTTGCGAAGGCTACGGCCGTGTCATCGGCATTGACCGCGACAAAGTTGTCCCGGATAAAAATAAATCGGTGTACGACGAAGCGATTGCCGCCTGGAAAGGCGAGGAACGCCGCGCTGAATGGTTGGAGCCGCTCCTGAGGCATGCGCACAAGTTTGATTTTCCAGTGCATACGCCTTACAACCAGTTAAGCGCCGGGCAGGTCAAATTACTCTGGTCGGGTAATGCTCATTTTCGGGGTATTGATGCGTTTTTCAAAGAACTGGAGAGTAAACTCTACAAAATTCAGAATCGCGTGACCCTCGCGCGTTATCGCGGCAAAACAACCTGTTCCAATTGCGGCGGCGGACGATTGCGCCCGGAAGCCCTGTGTTTTAAAATCAATGGAAAAAATATTTCCGAACTCACAGAAGGCTCCATCGAAGACATACAGCAGTTTTTCAACGGCCTGGAAAATACGCTTTCAGAACACGACCTTTCGGTGGCTCGCCGATTGTTACTTGAAATTGCCAACCGCCTGCGCTTCATGGTTGATCTGGGACTGGGCTACCTCACCCTCGATCGCATCAGCAGCACGCTCAGCGGCGGCGAAACACAGCGCATTCACCTGACGCGTACCCTCGGCAGCAACCTGACGGCCTCCATGTACCTGCTCGACGAACCTTCGGTGGGTTTGCACCCGCGCGACACCGATCGTTTGGTGACTGTCTTGAAACGCCTGCGCGATCTGGGCAACACTGTCGTCGTGGTTGAACACGAAGAGTCTGTTATTGAAAATGCCGATTTTCTGGTGGATATGGGCCCTGAAGCGGGCGTTCACGGCGGACATGTCGTGTATGCCGGGCCTTACAGCGACATCCACAAGGCTGCCCCTGAAAGCCTGACCACGCGCTACATGACCGGCGAAATGGGCATTCAAACGCCAGCCACAAGGCGTCCGGCGCGCGAGTTTTTGCATATACGCGGCGCACGACAGCACAACCTGAAAAACATGAATGTTCGCATTCCGCTGCACTGCCTGACGGTGGTCAGCGGCGTGAGCGGCAGCGGCAAAACAACCTTGATTCGCGACATACTTTACCCGGCGCTGATGCAGCATTTGCCAGAAGGCGCAGGCAAGCAACCCGGCGAATTTGACGGTATGGACGGCAACGTCCGAAAAATCGCTCAGGTGGAAATGGTCAGCCAAAGTCCGATTGGCAAAAGCAGCCGCTCCAACCCGATTACCTACGTTAAAGCCTACGATTATATCCGCGATTTGTTCGCACAGCAACCGTTGTCAAAAATGCGCGGCCTGATGCCCAAGCATTTCAGTTTCAACGTCGAGGGTGGCCGTTGCGAGGCTTGCAAGGGAGAAGGCGAGCAGGTGGTGGAAATGCAGTTTTTGGCCGATGTTCACCTCGAATGCGAGGAATGCAAGGGCAAACGCTTCAAACCGGAAGTGCTGGAAGTACAGTACAAAGGGAAAAACATCTACGACGTACTCAACATGAGCGTTGAAGATGCGCTGGTCTTTTTCAAGGATCAGAAAAATGTCATGGAGCGCATCCAGCCACTGATGGATGTTGGTTTGGGTTATGTTCAACTGGGACAATCCAGCAGTACCCTTTCCGGCGGCGAGGCGCAGCGCGTCAAACTCGCCTCTTTTTTAATTCGGGAAAATGCAGGAGGCAATATCTTTTTCATCTTTGACGAGCCGACTACAGGTCTGCATTTTCACGACATCAGCAAATTACTCAAAGCCATACAGGCATTGGTCGAACGCGGGCATAGCGTATTGGTGGTCGAACATAATATGGAAGTGATCAAATCAGCAGACTGGGTTATTGACCTTGGCCCGGAAGGCGGCAAAGACGGTGGCTACCTGCTGTATGAAGGCCCGCCTGAAGGATTGACCACCGCCGAACGGAGTTATACCGGCAAATTTTTAAAGGAAAAACTGTTAAAACCAGGTAAAAAGTAAGGTAATGATGAATGATGAATGATAAATGATGAATATCAATTTGATAA
>JADZBJ010000007.1 GCA_020852155.1 Saprospiraceae bacterium
GATAACAGCCTGATTGCGCGATACCTGATCGTCGGACGCAATGATCTCATCCTGAATGG
Source organism: Saprospiraceae bacterium (assembly GCA_020852155.1). GTDB lineage: Bacteria > Bacteroidota > Bacteroidia > Chitinophagales > Saprospiraceae > M3007. Next base: position 60 of record JADZBJ010000007.1, read on the forward strand.
TTTGTATCAAGGCTTCACGACTTTCGATCTGACTTTGGAGCGCCAGAAAACGATCATAGGCGGCTTCTTTGTTGGCTTCCGTTTTGCGGATCATGCGCTGTGTCGCCTCAATGTCGCGGATGATTTTTTTGCGTTTGTCTTCCAGTTCTTTTTTGGATTGAGCCAGCAGGATTGCGGGCGCAAGACACAGGACCAGCATCAACAATGCGACCCAACCATGCGTCAACATGGCGGCAGATATTCGCTTCGATTGGCGAGGATATGCTTTAGTCCATGCGTTCATAATGGGAAGGGATTTCAAATCGCCAGGTTTTAGGCTGGTTAACTTGTATGTCTGAAAATTCAACCTCGACGTTAATCAGGCCATTTTCAGGGCTAAATGCGCTGATTTGACGAAAAAAAGGAAACCACACAGGAATACCTGAAGATTTTCGGTAGTCCCTGAAATCCACGTTTAACGTCCGGTTTTCACGCAATTGAACAAAGCGTTCCTGGCGCAACTGATAACTGCCTTCTTCAATGCGGTATTCACTGCCCCACAAGGTGTTAGAACCAGTAATGCGATGCAGGCTGTCGCGCACATCGGATTGAAACTGCATTTCAGGAAAAAAATATGGCGTGGCCAACAGGACGCTTTGCAATGCGTTGAAATCGGCAGGAAGCCCGTATTCGCGCCCCAGTGATTCGATGCTGTTGGCGCTGTAACGTTTGTTCAGGCGGTCAATCACCCAGAATGACTCGCGCGTAATCAGGGCGCGTGCCGCTTCAAGTCCGAATTTCTTGACATTAACCCAAAGCGCGCTGTCGCGCACCCAGATCAGGTTGGCATTGGCCGAGATAGATTGATTGTCGTCTGCGCTGGTGATGCGCGCCTGCGCATTCAGGTAGCGAATATTATCTGTGGGGCGTTCGGATAACTTTTTCTTCAGGTAATCAACAGAGCGAGTGGAGGTAGCCGCCTGTGCCGGCTGGCCGTCCGCGCTGCGGCGCTTGCAGCCGGTTTGTTGTGCTGACGTCATCAGCAGACTCAACAAGAGTAATGTAATCGCTTTATACATGGGTTTAAAATCATTCGGGAAACAAGACATGCTTATTTCCCGAACGTTGCAAAAGTAATCACATTATTGCATCATCCTTATTTTCTTCTCAGGACAACTGCTGAAATCAGCGAAACCAAAAATGCCACCGGGAAAGGCTCCAGAAACGTCAGGGCAAAGCGATACATCGGGTTTTGATACATTTCCTTGTAATGTGCCATCTCGGCTGCCTGTGCCTGTATTTCGGCTTCACTCGCGCCTGAATTGCGCAGGTTTTCCATCGCAGCCTGAATGTAAGTATCCATAAAATCAGGCATTAATGTAGCGTAAACAACCATCCAGGCCAGCACATAACATACGCAGGAAATGAGCGCAATCAAAAGGCCGACCTTGAGGCCCTGGCCAAAACCGAGCGATCCGCCGGACTGCTCTCGGTAATGCCTGACGCCGGCAAAAATGAACATCATACTCAGAAAAATGCCGATATAACCCAGGATGGCGCCATAACCTGTGTCAGAATGGCTGCGGAAATACATGGCCGTGGCCGTCATCAAAACGGCGCTGACAGCGCCTGAAATCAATCCGTAACGAAGTACCGTTTGTCGCATGAGCGGAAAAAGTTTGAAGTGAAAGATGGCGGCAAAGCAAAGCATGAACCATTGGCTGAGGCATCATGCTTTCGGGTGATTTTTACTGAAAATGTTGAAATACATCTTTCGGGTGAGCACCGGTCAGGGTATCAGGCCCGTTTGACGAGCCTTCTGAATGGCTTGCGTTCGCCGCTGAACACCGAGTTTGGAAAACACATTCGAACTATGTGTTTTTACGGTATTGATGGACACAAACAACCTTTCCGCAATTTCCTGATTACTTAGCCCGGCTGCCATCAACGCCAACACCTCCATTTCTCGGGGCGTGATGCCGTATTGCTCCATTAATTCATCAGGCGTTTTGTTCGGCGCAACAGGTGTAAATATTTCATCTTCGGACTGTTGACGGCTGCTCCGTCCCAGCCATATTCCTGCCGCCGCAAAAACGAGTGCGATGAGTCCGATATACCATTCCCTGGCCTCTGCATTCATCCAAAGGCGAAATCGAGAATATTGCAGCGCCGCCATGAGCAGGCCCAACGACGCGCCGTACAACAACAATGTACTCCAGGGGATATTTCGCCAGTAAGTGGTCATTCTGCAAAGATGAAAAAACCTGCGAGAAGGAAGACCTGTCCAATCTGGACAATTTTGCCATCTGAAATGCGGCGATCGCGCGGCTTCATATAGTTTTACGGCTCCTAAAGTAAAGTTATTATGCGTAAAACTCTGTTACTCTCGCTCTTAGTACCTGTTTTGTTGGGCATTTTTGGTTTTTTCCCGGTTGAAAACAAGAAAAAAAACTTCCACTCAGATCATGAAAGGGAATACCTGAAATCCATGCTCAAAGCGCCTCGCGTGCCCGACTGGAAAGTTCATGTCCTGGAAATTGATTCCAATATTTTATTCCCGACCGGAAAAGTCTGCGGTGGTTGCCACGGCAAAGACTCTGTCGGACACGCCCTGGTGACGACTTCAGGTGTAGATGTCAATATCTATGACGACTGGCGTAGCACGATGATGGCCAATTCTGCCAAAGATCCTTTCTGGCGAGCCAAAGTCACGCATGAAATCATGGCCAACCCTGAGCACAGTACAGCCTTGCAGGACAAATGCACGACCTGTCATGCGCCTTCTGGCAATTATCAGGCGAAATTGCACGATAATAAACCGCATTACCTGCTTTCAGACCTGTATGCTGACACCCTGGGGCTGGATGGCGTTTCCTGCCAAACCTGCCACGCTCAGGCTCCCGGCAATCTGGGGGCTTTGCATTCAGGAGCCATCAACTTCGATACGGCTAAAATCCGCATGGCATACGGGCCGTATGAATTCATTTTCATCCCGCCCATGCGACAATTCGTAGGCATCACACCACAATACGGCGAGCACATTCACGACGCCGGTATTTGCGCAGGATGCCACACTTTAATTACCAGTTCCGTAGACCTCGACGGCCATCCCACCGGCTCTACTTTTGTCGAACAGGCCACCTACCACGAATGGCTAAACAGCCGTTACGACCAGCAGCACGACAACATAACCTGTCAAGGATGCCATATTCCGCGCTTGCAGGATGAAATCATTATCGCCGCCAATTATCAATTCCTGACGCCCAAATATCCGTTTGGCGTTCACGAACTGACAGGTGCTAACACGATGATGCTCAAACTGTTGCGCAATAATATTGATACGCTGGGTATTCGCGCATTGCCGCAGCATTTCGATAGCACGATTGCCGCAACCATGCGTATGCTACAGCAAAAAACACTTGATTTGTCCGTCAGCACAACGAGCATCACGTCCGATTCAGCAACATTCGCCGTCAGGTTACAGAATAAAGCGGGACACAAATTTCCGTCAGGTTATCCTTCCCGTCGTTCATGGATTGAACTGGAAGTCGTGACCGCCGACGGTAGCAGTTTGTTTCATTCGGGCCGTATGAACCCGGATTTTACCCTGGCGGATGAAGACCCGCATTACGAACCGCATTATCAAAAAATCGTTCAACCCGATCAGGTGCAGATTTATGAATTAGTACCCGGCGATGTAACTGGGAATTTCACAACGCTGCTGGAACGCGCACATGTCGCCCTGAAAGATAATCGCCTGACGCCCAGAGGTTTTTCACTGGCTGACGCCGCCTACGATACAACCCGCATTGTGGATGTCGCCAATGACCCGGATTTTAACCATCACGAAGGCGTTGAAGGAAGCGGCGATGACGTGGTGTATTACCGCATTCCGACCAAGGGCTACACCGGAACCTTGCAGGTGCGCGCCAGGGTTTGGTACCAGTCTGTACCCCCGAAATGGGTGATGCCCATGTTCGCCTTTCACTCTCCGGAGATTGACTTTTTCCACAGCCTGTATGACGCTGCGGATAAGTCGCCCGTGCTGGTCGCCGAAAAAATGCTGGATGGGATATTCGTTTCGCCATCGCCAACCGTTGACCTGAAACAACAGTGGAGCGTGAAATTATGGCCCAACCCGACACCGGATGGTAAAGTTTATCTCGATGTGAAAAACGCCGCGATTAAAGACATAAAAGCCTGGAATGCCTCCGGTAAATTAGTGTTCCAGAGCGGACCAGTACGCGAGTTTTTCCTGAATGGCGAACCCGGGGTTTATTATGTTGAAATTCAAACATCCAGGGGTAGGGTAGTGAGGAAGGTGGTGCGTTGATTGGGTTATTTGTTTATTTGGTGATTTGGTTATTTGTTTAATGGCGATATGAGGAGGGGTGAAAATTATAAACAGGAAACCCCTGACGGGGTTTTATCGATCGCGTTCACATTGGTTATAAACAGGAAACCCCTGACGGGGTTTTTATGGATCGCGTTTACATTGGCTATAAACAGGAAACCCCTGACGGGGTTTTTGCGCTCGCGTTTACATTGGCCATAAACAGGAAACCCCTGACGGGGTTTTTATGGATCACGTTCACTTTGGTTATAAACAGGGAACCCCTGACGGGGTTTTTATGGATCGCGTTTACATTGGCTATAAACAGGGAACCCCTGACGGGGTTTTTATGGATCGCGTTTACATTGGCTATAAACAGGGAACCCCTGACGGGGTTTTATGGATCGCGTTCACGTTGGCTATAAACAGGGAACCCCTGACGGGGTTTTTTGCGCTCGCGTTTACATTGGTTATAAACAGGATACCCCAGAAGGGGTTTTTTACGATCGCGTTTACGTGGGTTATAAACAGGATACCCCAGAAGGTTTTTTTTACGATCGCGTTTACGTGGGTTATAAACAGGATACCCCAAAAGGGGTTTTTTACGATCGCGTTTACGTGGGTTATAAACAGGATACCCCAAAAGGGATGCGGCTTTTCTGCTTGTACCGTATAAAAAACACACAAAAACCCCGTCAGGGGTTCCCTGTTTATAGCCAATGTGGGATGATTAACAAAACCCCGTCAGGGGTTTCCTGTTTATAAACGTGATGGGTTGAAAACATACCCCATTTCACGAATAACCATTTCATATGCGTCTTTCCCTCACATTACCTTCCTCCAGTCAGACGGACGATTTATTAAAGGAAGAATCATCTGCAGCATCAAGTTACCAGCAAGTTGGCGCAACAAAAGGCAAGGAAAAAATTACCGGCTTTGACAATGACTACCAAAGGGTCAAAATTGGTCATGGCCGTCAGGACTTTGAACGAGCCAAACAGGGCTTGCGCGACTGGACGCATTTCCCTGAAACGTGGACCGATATTCTGCCTAAAAAAACGCCCATTCTGCCTGGACAAACCCTGTTGATGTACTTCCGATTGTTCGGATTTTGTTGGCAAAACGGGTGTCGTATCGTTTATGTCATTGATGAAACAGACCGTTTCGGCTTTGCTTATGGCACGTTGCCGAGCCATATTGAATACGGCGAGGAACTTTTTGCTGTTGAAATTGACCAAAATGGCGACGTTTGGTATGAGTTGAAAGCCTTTTCCCGGCCTCGGCTTTGGGCCATAAAATCAGGCTATCCTTTGGCCCGGTTGTTACAGGAAAAATTTCGTCAGGATTCTGCTGCGGCCATGCGGCAACAGGTGAGTGGCACGCCGGAATTCAGTTTTACGCCCAATCGCTGGGCAGTGCATTTTATTTCTTTTTTCGCTTCGGCATGGCTGCTCTGGCCCGGCAGTTGGATGGGGCATCATTATGGATTATTGCCCCTGGCTTTTGCGCTTTGGATGATGACGCCCTGGGTATTGAGTTTTGCCGGTGATTTACTGCCGGCTGTGAAACGCCATACAGCACCATTATTGAAATGGCACTGGGTCGGGGCAGCCCTGGCGACGGTTTCCATGTTGACGGAGCCTGGCTGGCTGTCGGCCTTGCTCGCGACGCCGTGGTTGGCAGGCGGACTATGGGTATCCCTTGCCGGGTGGCGTGATTTTTCCTTGAAACAGATAGGTTTATCACAGATTTCAGTGCGATTTGGCTGCTTGTTCCTGTTGGTGGGGGTTATCTGGTTTTGGGCCGACCGGGCCGATATCAGGTTGCTTGGTTTCGGAGAAGATATTGTCAGACTAACGGCGTTGCATTTTCATTTTGCCGGATTTGCGCTGCCGGTATTGGCCGGGTTAATGTTGGCTCATTTTCCAACGAATTTGCTTCGCATTGCGGCGGTTGGTGTGATGGCAGGCATTCCATTAACGGCCATTGGTATTACCACGACGCATTTGGGCATGGGGCCTTATATTGAAACGGCGGCATCTGTTACCATGTCGTTGTCGGCCTTGCTGGTGGCCCTTGCGTTGCTGCATGCTTCCTGGTCATTCAAGAGCATTTTTATGGCGTTGTCGGGACTGGTTTTGCTGTTTACCATGTCGCTGGCGTTGGGCTACGGACTACGGGTAATCACACCTGAATGGGCATTGAGCCTCGATTATATGCGCGCTATTCACGGGTCGTTAAACGGATTGGTAGCGCTGCCGTTGGCATTTTATGCCATTTGGTATATCAGGAAACATTGAGGCTGTCTCATAATTGTGCTTTTATAACTAACCGCTAATTACGCTAAATTGTTGATTTTCAATATTTTGCGTATTTAGCGGTTAATCTAATTTGCTCGATTTTACAACTTATGAGACAACCTCAACAAATGTCATTTTACTGCTTGACAAAGCGTGAAATAAGTGTTTTTGCCCCAATATTACATTTTACAACATAACATCCCGGAGGCCAGTTGGCAATGTCGGTAACGTTCATTTTTTCTGACAAGCCAGCATGCTGTTCCCGGAAAACACGACCGGAAGCATCCATAATGGTTAAGGCCGTGGGCGGTGCGTCGTAAGCAGAAAAATCAAGCGTAAGGTGGTCGTTGCAAGGGTTCGGGAGGGCCAAAAGAGCAGATTCGATTGAATTCTCTTTCACACCGGAAAAAGGCAATCCGGAGAAGTACCGCGTTACGCCGAAGTCAATATCAGTGGCTTGCCTGACACTTCCCGCAGCGATGATTTTGCCGTTGGGCTGAAGCGCCACAGATTTAAAATCGGCATAACCGTAACCGAAATCTTTCAAAACAATACCATTTTGTCCGAAAGTTGCATCAAAAGTCCCGTCGGGCATCAAACGCGCGAGCATCATTTTTTGAACAGTCGAGGTCGCGGATTTTCCGATACCGAGAATCTTGCCGTCGGGTTGCAGAAACAAACCTTTGCAGTAGGTTGAAATACCGACAGACGCCGGATAGATGACGCGGCCGTTGCTACCGAAAGTATTATCAACGCCGCTGCCGTCTGCTTTAAGCCGCAGAAGACCAAAATCGAGGTAGAAATTCGCATTGGCTGCATCACCACTCAGCAGAATTTTTCCGTCGGGTTGTATTGCCATCGTCGCCGGATAGAAATTGTAATCGCCGTAGTCAATACTCACTTTCCCATCGCCGCTAAAAGTGTTGTCCAATTGCCCGTTGGGTTTGAGTCGAACAAAAGCCACATTGGAGTAATTGACTGATCCGCCCAGGATAATTTTTCCGTCGGGCAGTAAACCCAGGCCTACGCAGAGGCTGTAATCGCCGTTGGCGCCAACTGTAACGGTAACAGTACCCATACTTCCAAAACTGGCGTCCAGGTTACCGTTTTCAAGCAACCTTTTCACAAAATATTGTCGGTTGTTGAGGGTTCCAGCCACCAAAATTTTACCGTCAGGCTGTAATGCAAGGCCTGCAAACCTGAATATGTCGCCTGTAATGGCTGTTTTTCCGCCGCCGCCGAATGTAAAGTCGTCGGAGCCATCTTCATCAAAGCGAACGATGTACAAACCATAGTCGCCTGCGTATTCATGCGCGATAGCAGTCAGAATTTTTCCATTGGGTTGCTGCAAAACAGCATGCGCGTAATTGGACGTTCCATTCGGGATAAGGGTGTAAGTTCTCACGCCGTTTGTTCCGAAGTCAGGGTCGAGATTGCCGTCCGTTAAATAACGTGCAAGCGTTGTTTTTTTATCAAAATAGTTGCTGTATGTGTCACCGATGACCAGAATTTTGCCATCATTTTGAACAGACATATCCTTTAAGTCATCGTCGCCGCCGTCAAACCAGGCAGTGACGTAGCCGCTAGTGCCGAACGTGTTATCTTTTTGCCCGTTGGGCAACAATCTGGCGGCTTTGAATACATTGTGCACCAGCGTAATGTTGTCAGGAATGGCGGCGATGATTTTGCCGTCAGGTTGCATGGCGAATCCCATGGGCACTTCGCCGCTGCCGTTGAATCCTGCAATGATGCTGGCGCCCGGATAGTTGTTGTCAATCGTTCCATTGGGCAAAAAACGAAGCAGCGCGGCGTGTTCTGAAAAGTCGTCAAAAAATCCGCCAACCAGTATGCTGCCATCGGCTTGAAGCAAAAGGCCATGAACATCTGTTATGCCGTTGTTTTCAACCACGCCATTCGTTCCAAAATCATTATCAGGACTTCCGTCAGGCATAAAGCGATAAAGCGCCATACCATCGGCGGGCTCGTCAAATTTGTTGGCGGCTACAAGTAATCTTCCGTCGGGCTGAACCTGGATGCTGCGACCTGTACCACCACCATCACCTATTTCAATAGGCCAAATTGACAATCCATAAACGCCAAAAGTGGAGTCTGGTCTGCCACCCGGCAACAATCGGCCCATCGCGATATTTCCGCCACCTCTACCGCCCGTGACCAAAATCTTCCCGTCGGGCTGTAGGGCAAGCGCCCCGGATGTGCCGTAATAGTTAGCTGTTTGGGATAAAAACTGTCCATAGCCGTTAAAGCCAAATTGATTCTCGAAAGTACCATCGGGCAAATATTTAACCACGCAGAAGTGACTTAACGGACCATTTCCGTTAAAGCCTGCGACCAGCACGCTACCGTCTGAAAGCGGCAAAATGTCGCTGGAGTAGGTTTGTTGATTGGGATCAATGTCAAGGGGCTGCGTGTGATAAGTCAGGTCTTCAGAGCCGTCAGCATTCAGGCGCGATACCTGCATGCCCCGGTAGTGCATCACCAGTATTTTGCCATCGGGCAGGGATTTGATTTTTCTTGCTTTCCAGTGGCTAAATACCGCAATGCCCTGATCGCCAAAATCGAGATCAGGGCTGCCATCAGCATGAAAACGCGTGACCATGAAAGGCTCCAGAATGCCGGGTTTTGCTTCGCCGCCAATGATGATTTTACCATCCGGCGCTACATCAGTTGTGAAGGCCCAGCCTGCGGATGCCGATCCTCGATCAAGCGTGCTTAGGCCATTAATACCAAAGGCGGCGTCTGGACTACCGTTTTGAGCAAATATTGAAAATAAGTGACAGGAAAAAATGCAAAGAAGGAGGAATACTCGCGGGGAGGTTGAATTGGTTTTCATTACAATTTTGAAATTGGGTTAAACAATTACCTTTAAACGCCATTGATTACAAAATCGTTTCGTACCCGTTGAAAATTTTTTTGTTTTTCCAAATCAAACAGTGTTGATTATCAAGCCCGAAAGAGAATTGTTTGCTGTTTCGTTAATTCACTTTAGATCATTTTAAAACAATTTTCTACCTTTCGCCCGCTTTCTTGCAAATTCGACCTAATCTTCTTTTAATCATACCAGAATTAATCATGCGAATTCAATTCAGTTTGACCTGCCAAAAGGGTACAGTCATACCGATAAATTACCAGACCGAGATTTCCACCTGGATATTCGAGGCCCTTTCAAAAGCCGGCGCCGATTTCTCTGAATGGGTGGCGCGCAAAGGGTTTGATGTCCAGCGCCGCGACTTCAGGTTTTTTACTTTTAGTCCGCTTGGTATTTTCCCATACGAAATGATACAGGAGCGCCAGGAATTCAGGCTGCTGGGGCATCAGGTCAAAATTGTGATCTCACTTTATGTAGATCCCACCTACGAACAACATATTATCAGTTTGTTCAGGCACACGCCGCTTATGCTGGGGCATTTGAACGGACAACCGGCCCGGTTCGATGTCAAACACTGGCAAGTATTGGAGCGCCCAGGGTTTACAGAAACGATGCAATTCAAGTCGGTTTCGCCGATATGTGTTTCCACCACATCGGAAGTCAAGCCAGCCAATCCATTTCTGATGCCGGAAAGCGAACTTTACGATGTAAGTTTCTTTACTCATGCCGTACGCCGTTTCAAGGCGGCAGCCCAATACAAATCACTGGCTGAAAAACTATTGTTGGACCCTTCTTTTGCCATGCATTTCAGGATGTTCGGGCAGTCCAAATCACGCCTGATTCACCTCAAGCCAGGTTACAGCGAATACAGCCAAATAAGGGGTTTTGTCTATGAATTTGAGGCCGCCATGCCTGTTCATCTCCTCGAATTTTGTTACTATGCCGGTTTTGGTGAGCAATCTCACCTGGGTTTTGGCTTCGTTGACCTGCGTCAGTCGCAAGGCCTGATGGAAGGCGGGAAGGCGCGCAGCGGAGACAATGCTCCGAGGAATCACGGCAATCACCAGAATAAGTGATTGAAAATCAACGAAAATTGATTTATTATATCATGAGAAAACTTGCCCTGATTCTTTGTTTAGTGCCTATTGCCTTGTTGACTGCGTGTGATAATGAAGCAGAAAAAAATCAGCAACGAAAAGAATGGCTGAGCGGGCACTGGGAATTACAAGAGGCCATGCGCAATGACAAACCTACCCTGACATTGTCGGGTACGTTCTTCGATTTTGGCGCCGATGGCCAGATGACCACCAACTTGCCCCTGAGCGAACAGGACAGTACAGTGACTACCTACGAATTAACGCCCAAAACCATTCAGCAGCAGGGAGATTTTCCGCTGACCTATGAGATTATCCAACTTTCGCAAACGGATCTCTCTCTAAAGACCGAAATTCAGGGCATGGTCTTTAACCTGAAATTCAAAAAACAATAGACTTGAGTGGGCGGGTGTTTGGTTATTTGTGGATTTGGTTATTTGTTTATTTGATAAAATCTGTGTGAAAACCAAATCCACAAATAACCAAATCTGCGTTAGATCATGTCTTGAACAAACCGAGGCATGATCTAACCCCACATGGAAATTGCCGTTCTGAAGGTATTGCAATGCGCTTCAACGATATCCGTCAAACGGGGCGAGTAACCGCCACCCATACTGACCGCTACCGGAATGTTGTGTTGCTTACAAAGCGACAGTACAACCCGATCACGTTCTTCGCAGGCACGGCGATCCAGTTTTAACCGGCCCAGTTTGTCCGTTTCCAGCACATCTACACCGCTTTGGTAAAACACAAATTCGGGTTGCACTGCATCTATCAGCCCTGGCAGTGTCTCATTCAAAATTTTCAGATACGCTGTACCTTCAATGCCATCCGGCAATTCAATATCCAGGTCTGATTTTTCCTTGCGCAACGGATAATTTTTTGCACCGTGCATCGAAAAAGTGAACACCCGATCTTCGTTTTCAAAAATTTTTGCCGTTCCGTTTCCCTGGTGTACATCCAGGTCAACAATCAGAATTTTATGAACTAACCCTTTGTTTAACAGGTAGTTGGATGCTACGGCCTGATCGTTGAGGCAACAGAAACCTTCACCGCGATCCGCAAATGCATGATGCGTGCCACCGGCGATGTTCAGGGCGCAACCGTATTGCAGGGCAAACTCGGCGCATTGGATTGTACCCGCTGAAATATGACGCCCGCGTTCGATGAATTTGGGCGTAATCGGAAATCCAATCAGTCGTTGTTCTTTGTCGCTCAAGCGCGCTTCGATCAACTTGTCCCAGTAAGTACGGGTGTGCGTCAGCAATGCCAGTTCTTCTTTCAGCAGATCGGGATGAAAAAAATTGTCCTCCTTCACCGAACCTTCATAAAGCAGTTGTTCGGCAATCAGTTCGTATTTGACCATCGGAAACCGATGTCCTTCAGGCAATTCGTAACGATAAATGGGTGAGTAGGCAATTTTCAACATGCGGCATTAGGGCATTTTTCCGAACATTTTTTCCAAAACCTGAAAGCGATAATCAAAAATGTGTTGCAGTTGACGCTTGACAAACAACACATGCGCCAGATCGCCCAATGGTCCTAGCGGAATTTTGTAATGCACCAAATCAGTCATTTCCACGCCGCCGGGAATGGACTTGAAATGATGTTGATGATGCCACAAGGCGTACGGGCCAAAGCGTTGCTCGTCAACAAAAAATTTCTGGTGTTCGACATGCGTAATTTCGGTCATCCAGTACATCGGTATGCCCAGGACAGGCTTGACCGTGTATTCGATGATTTGACCTGCGTGCATGCTTTGCAGATACTTCGGATCAGTTTTCACGACAAAGCCCATTTGGGCTGGTGTGATGCGCTCCAGATTCAGCGGCGAAGAAAAAAAATCCCAGGCTTGCTCCAGCGTGAGCGGCAGTTTTTGAATGCGTTCGAGTTGATAGACGGCCATGTTGCTATTTTGGGAAAACAAACAATTATTGGTTTGAAGGGTTCATTTTTTAAAAAGTGTTGGTGAAGACACTTTTCGCTTTAATAAAAAATCAATTTGAAAGGTCTCGGATTTCCTGCTACTTTCGCCGCGCTTTTCACAAGTTCATTTGAAATGTGTCCCTGTCGTCGTTGTCCGGGACTACTTGAATCCGTACAGAAACTCATGTCAAAAAAAGACTACTACAAAGAGGCGCTCGCGTTACACGAAAAGTATCGTGGTAAAATCAGTATCGTTTCCAAAGTGCCAGTCAACACAAAAGACGATTTATCAACGGTTTATTCACCGGGTGTTGCAGCCCCTTGCAAGGCCATCGAAGCCAATCCTGAAGACGCTTATAAATACACCATTAAAGGCAATACAGTAGCCGTTGTCACCGACGGAAGCGCTGTTCTGGGACTGGGCAATATTGGCGCTTTGGCGTCTATTCCGGTGATGGAAGGCAAGTGCATGTTGTTCAAAAAATTCGCAGGCATAGACGCCATTCCGATTTGTCTGGATACGCAGGACGTGGACGAAATCGTGAAGACAGTCCGCTATCTGGCGCCGATTCTGGGCGGAGTAAACCTCGAAGACATTGCTGCCCCGCATTGTTTTGAAGTAGAACAAAGACTTCAGGACCTGGGCATTCCTGTTTTTCATGACGACCAGCACGGCACGGCAGTTGTTGCCCTCGCGGCATTGATTAATGCTTCAAAAGTGGTCGGAAAATCACTGAATGACATGAAAATCGTATTGAATGGCGCTGGCTCAGCTGGTATCGCCATTGCAAAACTGCTGACAGGCTTCGGCGTAAAACGCCCTAAAGTGAAAGTAAAAAATGTGATTTTATGCGATCGCAAAGGCGTTATTTACAAAGACCGCGACAACCTGACCGACGCCAAGAGAGACGCGCTGAAATTCACCAATCCACACAATATCAAAGGGAAAGTTTATGATGCGCTTCATGGCGCTGATGTATTCATTGGCGTGAGCGAGGCTGAATTATTGACCGCCGATCATATTCGCACCATGGCTCAGGATTCCATTGTATTGGCCCTGGCTAATCCGACTCCTGAAATCATGCCCGATGAGGCGCACAAGGGAGGAGCAGCCATTGTAGGTACTGGTCGCAGCGATTTGCCGAATCAGGTGAATAACGTGCTGGGCTTCCCTGGTATTTTCAGGGGAGCGCTGGATGCCCGCGCGCCGCGTATCACCATTGAGATGAAAATGGCGGCAGCCATTGCTATTGCCAAATGTGTTGCCAAGCCTAACCGGGGACACATCATTCCTTCGTCGCTGGATAAAAAAGTGGCTAAAAAAGTGGCCAAAGCAGTTTATAAAGTTGCTAAAGCATCATCAAAATGAATACAGTATCCCAACAAATCGAGCAATTAGTCGCATCCGGCGAGACTGAAGCCGCTATTGAAACCCTGACGCAATGGGCGAGGCAACAGCCCAATGCAGAATGGATTCGTCAATGTGTACTGGTGCGTGGACGTTGGGAAAAACTACAGCGCGACATGATCACAGGCATCGCTGATGACGACGATGCTCGACAGGAAACAAATCAGATTAACGTTGCCATTCTTAATCTGGTCAATCCGCCGCAGCCGCCTGTAAGTCCCGATTCAGTATCACCCAAAAAATCGGGGCCATCGCCACTGATCTGGTTGCTGATAGCGACCATCTTTGCGCTGATTGGCGTGGTGTTTTTTGTCTTGAATGATAAAAAAGCAGACGAAAAATCGGTCCAAACGGCTTCCCGGACGGCTCCTGCCAAGGCTGCCAGCGGCGCCGTTTCATGGCCTAAAGGCAAAAAGGCAAGCCTGAGTGTCGTTAATGCCGTCATGCAATATGAAATCCTTGAGGCGGCATTGCAGGACTTTAACCCCGACCAGCATCGTTTGGTATTGAATATCCGCTGCACCAATGGCCGCGATTACGATTCCAATTTTTGGGATGATACTTTTCGCTTTGAATTGCCTGATGGAACTAATATCGCTCCATCCAGCGGCCTGAATGAAATTGTTCCCGGACATAGCGCCAAGACAGGCGAAGTCGTTTTTTTGATCCCTCAAAATACGACACAAGGCACACTGCAAATCAGTGTCGCCGGCCAAAAAACAAAGTTGCCCGTCGAGTTTTAAACTGACGGGCAACTTTTGGTAGTTTAAAGGAGTTGAAAGTTGAAAGTTGAAAAGTTGAATTTTCAACCTTCAACTTTCAACTCCTTCAACTTTCAACCTTTCCTTACTTCTCTGTTACACGCATAACAGGCTTGGTTTGAACCGAGTTGCCTGATTGTACGCGCACAAAGAACACACCTTGCTGGTTTGTATTGGCCTGCCAAACAAAGCGACCATTGCCAACGAAGTGTTGTTTGTTCAGTTCAACGATCGTTTGACCCAATGCATTGAGGATGCTCACGTGCACTGTTTCTGGTGTTTCCTGACCAACCTGAATGCTCAGCATGTCAGAGAATGGAACAGGAGAGCAAGTTACTTCAAACGCCAGATCATTAGTATTTTCAATCTCGTTACGATCAACGAATGCCTGGTCAGGACGATCTCCTGTTGGGCAAACGCCGTCGAATACAAGAATAGAACCCTGTTCTGGAATTGTGCCTACACCGTCTGTGTACTCACCAACGATCAATGTCTGGCCACTCAATGCCAGTGCATTACCGAAATGGTCATTATCAATAGCGTAGATGTCATTTACTGACGCCAGACGGTTCCAGCCGCTTTGATCGCGGATGAATACGAATACCTTACCGGAGTTTGCACCCGTTGGGTCGTCGTTTGGCGCAGAAATAGCCAGGTAATTGCTATCTACTGCTACATCAGTACCGAAATGATCGTTAGCAGAACCGTTGTTGTCCAATACAGGAACGTTGTTTGCATTGTCGTAAGTGAACGCAAATACAGCACCACCATTGTTGGCTTTCAGGTTGCTGTAAGGAGCGCCGACCAGAAGGTTTGCGCCATGTACTGCAACAGAAGTACCAGCAGCGTCGCCTGCTGCACCTTGACCCATTGTCAATTTAGCGCCGAATGCCCAGCCGTTGCTACCGCGATTGTAACGGTATGCAGCGCCGGCATTGGTACCTTTCGCGTCGTCGCCAGGAGCGCCGATGATAGCACGATTGCCATGCAGGTCAACGTCAGCACCGAAACGGTCGCCATTGTCTGCGTCGGATGCTGCCCATGAGCCAACTTCGCCCCAGTTGTTGTTTCCACCCTGGTTTTTGCCATAGAGGTATGCTGCACCGTGTCCAGCCTGGTTAGGCGCGCCGACAAGCAGTTCGCCGCCGTTCAAGGCTACACTGTAACCGAATGAGTCAACACCATCGCTGTCAGAAGCCGTGAGTTTTTTGATCATATTCCATGCACTGGCATCTGCTGCATCCTGTTCGTAAACATATACAGC
>JADZBJ010000008.1 GCA_020852155.1 Saprospiraceae bacterium
ACGGCGTTGGCTGAAGCCTTTCGTCGGGCTGCGGCGGCGTTTCCTGCCGTCATTACGCCACAAATGCGCATTCGTTTATTGGAAAAACTGCTTTCTGCCGACGTACAAAAAATTCATCAACCAGCGGACTGGCCCGATGTTTTGGCGGCTGTTTTTTCAAAGGAAATGAGCGATTTCAAAAACCCTGAAAAATCGAAAACCTATGATGAACCCGGGGCCAAAAAGCAATCAGTTCCGCACATGAAACCCGATGTTTTGAATGGTATTGCTGTGGAAAATGCCGGACTGGTTATACTGGCTGCTTATTTGCCCGCTTTTTTCAGGAAAAACGGACTGGACTGGAGTGCGCCTGAAAACGAAGCGTTGGTTTTTCAGGCAATTCATGCTTTGCATTTCATGGCAACCGGAAAGACTAACCCTGAAGAGCCATCACTGATTTTACCCAAAATACTGTGCGGACTTCCGCTGGAAACGCCCGTACCGCAGCAGGTTGAACTATCCAGCGAAATACAAAGCGAGGTCACAAACTTGCTGGAGGCTGTCATCCGAAACTGGAGTGTTTTAAAAAGCGCCAGTCCCGATGGCTTGCGCAGTGGTTTTTTGACGCGAAAAGGCATCCTGACCTGGCAGGAAGATCGCCAGTCGTGGCTGCTTCAGGTGGAGCGACTGGGGCAGGATTTACTGCTGGATCATTTGCCCTGGACGTTCGGGACGATCAAATTGCCGTGGATGGAATATTTTATCAACACTGAATGGTAGCACATTATGGCAAAGCAACAAAAAGAAAGCAAGACGCACACGATGCCCCAACAACAAACTGCTGGGCAATCGCCGTTTTTTCAACCTGTACTCAATAACGGGCAAAACGCCTGCAAGGGCTGGCTTTCTGACATGGAAAGTTTGACCAAAAGGGCTGCCGAGCATTACGCGCAGGAGGTCCTCCTGGGACCTGCCGTGGCGGAATCACACTCCGTTGAAAACAATGGCAAATGGCATGTTTGGCAAGTGAAAACATTGGTTGACACGAAGGTGGTCAAAGTCTCGGTCGTTGGGCTGCCCAATTATATTGTAGTCAGACATGATGGTAAAAATGTGAAGCCACACCGGTATAGTTTTGTGTGCGATGCACAAGGCCAGATTCATTTTACGAGAATATCTTATCCATAAAATGCGCGAAATTCAACAAAAAACGAGTCGTGTAAGTTCGACGCAGCAACAGCAGGCGTCAGGTGTGCCTTTTATTCAAAAGCAGTCGAAACAGCAAACGACAGCCCAGGCTACAGGCATGACTCGTACGACTTTTGATCAGGAAGTCAACACCCGTTTTGGCATAACAACCGTCCGTAACGGGACGATGCAAGATCAGGTTTTAAGCGTGCAGCGTTACAGTCGGGGCGCAACGCTCCCAACCACAATTCCAGGCTGGCAGTCGTGGGATCCGGGCAGCCAGTCGCCTAAATACGATGCGATTTTAGCCGGAATTCAGGATTTAGCCAATGCCTTTGGAGGTATTCCGCCAGTACAGTCTATATCTTTTTTTCATTCGGCGTATGATTATAGCAATGGCAATTACATTCAGCAACCCAATACCGGAGCAGATTACAGTGCTGGCATATTAAACGTGTATCATCAATTTGACAGCATATCATCATTTCCTGTAGCAAGAAGTACTACTGCCACAACAGCAGGAGGCCGTCCGGGTGCGCCAATTCCGGCGCTAAATCCACACCAAAGCGGTCGTCAGACAATATCGCACGAACTGGGTCATGGTATTGCCGAAGCCGCACATTTGGCCAATCCAAACGTATTTCAGGATTTCAATCTGGCGGCGGGCTGGCACAATGGTCATCTTTATGATGCTGGCAACACGCAGGTGCAAAGTGACTTATCACAGGGGAACACGCCGGGCGCACAATTTGAAATTACGGCTGCTAACTGGAACAATCCACGCTGGATAGATCAACCCATGTCGCGTTATGCCGTCAGCGGCGGCCAGAGTGAGGACTTTGCAGAATCAATTGCCGCTTTCGCACAGGTGCCATCTGTATTGCAGGCGCGAGCACCCAGGCGTTACGCTTTCATTCAGTCCAATATAGCATCCTGGCGTGCCCATTTAAGAAGCGTAACCGCTCAGGCTGGTGGCGGGGCATCAGGTAATCCTGTCAGAACCCGATCGCCTCAGCCTCCCCGCAGAGATTAAACTTCTCAACCGCTCGCGCGAGGTTCCACCTCGCGCGAAACCATCCCTCGGGCTATGCCCGAAGAAAAAGAAAAAACATTTCATCATGCACAACCCACCCACCACCGAACCTAAGCCACAACCTGCCTCCCGGCAGGCCGGGGCATTCTTTGGCGGCGGGGCAACACCCTTCTTTCAGCCCAAACTCACCGTCAATCAACCAGGCGATGCTTACGAGCAGGAGGCAGATCATATCGCCGACAAAGTCATGCGCATGCGCGAAGGTGACGCGCCCGTTGTGCAACGGATGTTCGCGCCTGCCATCCAGCGTGCCTGCGCGCATTGTGAAGAAAAACGCCGGGAAGAAGAAGGCGTTCAGCGCAAGGAAACCAACCCCTCCCCGGCCCTCCCCAACGTGGGAGGGAGTATTAGCGCCGATGCTGGCGGACAGTCGGCGCCAGCCATTGTCAGTGACGTCCTAAGTTCC
>JADZBJ010000009.1 GCA_020852155.1 Saprospiraceae bacterium
CTGAGCGCCTTCGCTGGCGTCCAAAAATGCTTTTTCAATGCGGATATAATGGGCAGTATCTTGTGGAGAAAGCAATCCGTACACCACCGGAATTTCTTTCCAGGGCGCTGCCACATCAAAATCATTGGAACAGGAAGCCACTAAGAGGGCGAGAAGGGGTAGAAAAAGTAATTTTTGCATAATATTCAGGTTCTTAAAACGCAATGTTCAGGGTTGTGCAAACCAGGAAGCCGCAAAGGTAGCAATCAAAGGTGGAACTCGATTGTAAAGTATGTCAGTACCCGACAAAAGTCAGCGTAGTTCACGCGCGCTTGCGCAACACTACGCCCTTGCCAATGCTGCGCGACGTCCAGCCAAACAGCGCCTGATCGAGCCACAACAGCAAGTCTGTCACGATACCCAGCGCAGGGTCGCCGGTTGAAGAGGGCCTGACTTTAAGGCTTCCGGCGGTGTCGCTTGTAACATTGCGCGCATTTTTCTTGAAAATACTTTGCGCAATACCCGTCCAGTAAACTTCCAGAATACCAACAAGGTGTCGGCTTAGTCCGCGAAATTCGACGATTTCAAACCCGGCATCTTGGGCCCATTGCTGAAAATCAGCCGAACCGATCAGGTAATCATGCCCGAAAGCATACGCGCCCTGGGATATGAGGTTCTCCTTGTCGTCGGTTTTGCGCAACCATTGCCAAATTCTGTTCACCGGATCGTAAGTAATCGGAAATTCCCGGCTCGGGAAGGTCATGATGGCCATGCCGCCGGGACGCAGCACGCGCGACATTTCCTGCACCATACGCGCCGGATCGCCAACATGCTCGATAACCTCACAACTAACGATCAGATCAAATGAGTTATCGGCATACGTCAGCGCCAGGGCATTGTTCAGTTCATAGCGCAGGTTAGGCACATCGTGATTGAGGCTGGCTGCGTGGTTGAGGTCGTCCTGATTGACGTCGCAGCCCACCAATGTTGTACAATGCGCGGCCAGCATTCGATCATAATCGCCTTCGCCCGTACCCAGATTCAGCCCGGCTACCGACGCACCCGGTTGGGTTTGCTTCGGAAACCATTGGTTCAATCGGGCTTTTACAAATTGATAGCGATTGCGGAAAGTCGGGAATAGTAGTTTGAAATTCATGGAAAATTATAGTCAACCCAAAGTGGTTTTGAACGACTCGCGTCTGTAAATCATCGAAAATCAGGAAAATCAATCATGTAAATCTTCAAAATCACTTAAATCAGGGTATAGGACTCAAAACGCGATCACTTCATTTTACTTAATGCTGCCCGGAATTGGCTGGCGCGGGCTGATTCGCCATTGGCTTCGTAAATCTGCGCGGCCAGTTCGTAGGCTGGTTTGAAGTTGGGCGCTACCTGAATACAGCGCATCAGGTTGTTCAGTGCTGTTTGCGGATCACCGCCATCCTGAGCGATCAGGGCCAGGTAGTACCATGCGCCGGGGTTGCCGGGTTCTTTTTTGATAGCTGACTCAAATTGCGCCTTGGCTTTCGGAATGTCCTGTTTGGCGAGCCAATACATACCCAGAATGTTATTGCCCTGTACATCGGCCGGGCTGATGCTGAGGCATTTTTCAGCAGCCATTTTGCAGGAGTCCAGTTGTCCGGCATTCAGGCAGGCGCTGGCCAGCGATGACCAGGCCAGTTCGTTGTTCGGCACATTGACCAATTCAGCGTTGAGTTTTTCAATAGCCAGTTTATAATCGCCGGCTCTGTTGGCAATCACGCCCAGGGAGCAGTTTTTGCC
Organism: Saprospiraceae bacterium; assembly: GCA_020852155.1. GTDB lineage: Bacteria > Bacteroidota > Bacteroidia > Chitinophagales > Saprospiraceae > M3007. Next base: position 1,762 of record JADZBJ010000009.1, read on the forward strand.
ATTGTCTTTCAATACCGCCAAAATGGGCACGCCATCGGCCGTGACGACATGTACGGCATTTTTGGGCGGCCATTGTCCGGTTTTCATATGCACAGCGTCCAGGAAACGCGTCGGATAAAGGGCGTAGTCCCAGGCGTCATCGCAGCGTTTTTCCCATTTCAGGTATTTCACTTTGACCTTGTCGCCGTATTTGGCCGTCAACTGGCGTGTGGAGAAATACATATTGGTCGCGATAACCACCGTTGTATCGAGGTTCGGCCTGAGTATGCCTTGCTGTTCCATCCATTCCAGGCCCTGACGGGTACTGACACCCCAATAGTCGGTTTCGTACTCGCCATAAGCGCCTTTCAACCCGCCCGCAATTTCATTGAAATACAAATACGGCATTTTAGGGTTGGAAATAATGAACATCAGGCCGCTGGCGCACAAGGCAACCATCACGCCTGACATGAATCCACTCAACACTTTTTTGCCTTCAAACATGCGCTGTAAATGCCCCCAGAACAAACCCGCCGCCACACAAATGGCCGGATAGGCAAACGTCAAGTGTCGCCAGCCGTCGTGCAAAACAGAATCTTTGTAAATGACATAAAACACTGGAAAAACAGCCGCAAAAAGGGTCATCAATACCCATAATGGCTGATAACGCCGGAGCAACACCGGCGACATCACGACGCTGCCAACAAAGCCCAGCAAGGCGGCCAGTGGAATCGTCTTGACAATCCACCAGACCGGATAATGCCACGGCGTTTTGTCGGACATGATGTTATCGCCTTCGTAAAGCACGCGAATACGGACTTCCAGTTCAGCAAATTTGGACAGCGCGATAAACGGGTTTTTCAAAGGGTTTTGAAGCGCATAAGGCCAGAAAAACAGGGCAAAAGCATAACCTGCAGCAGCAACGCCCAGCGTGACAAGCGCGTATTTTTTCAGCACTGCGCCATTGGAGAATGCCCGCAAACCGCCGTTTTTGAGGAGAAAATGCAGTCCCGTAAAGAGAAAAAGCATCGCGAATGGCAACAAACCGCCAGCACGCGTACCGAGTGCAATGCCCAGACCCACAATTAATCCGACAATGTTCCAGCGCCGCGGATTGGGCATGGCCGTCAACACGGCCGCCATATTGTAAAGCGCCAGAATATAGCCTGCGGCAAATGGTATGTCTTTGGGGTTCATCAGGGAGTCGCCGACAAACCTGGGCGACAGCAACATGATGATGAGCGTAGCCAACGCAGCCGGCCAGCCAGCGATGAGCCTGGCGAGCAATGCGGCACACAAAATCGCTACCCAGCCCAAAACAGCCGAACTCACGTGGCGAACATGGTGATAACCAATGTCTGTCGGTTGAAGTCCGAAGGCTTTATTAGCAAAACCCGTGGTCACTTCAAAAAATCCGCCATACAGGTGCATATTACCATCGGGTATATACAGGGCAGTGGTGTCTTTACCAAAAGTGCCGTAGTAATTGACCAACTTTTGCGAATAGTCCACCTGGAATTTGTCGTCGGCATTAATGCCGGAGCCAAAAGACAGGGCAACCATGACGACCAGGCCAAGGGCTGCCAGAATCCAGAAGGCCATTTTACGGCGGTCATCGCCTGATATGGTCGTTGGTTCGGGTCGTGAAAACCAATCGCGCACCGGAAGTGGTTCGTTGGCTGGAACGGCTTTGGCCGAGGGTTGATTTTTATGGGCAGAAGAATTGCCTTGAGGGGTATTTTTACCAGATTTTGCCATAATTTCTATTAAAAAGCGGCGCAAGATAGACAAATGCAGGCTTGAGCCACAGATATTTAATTGGTAAAACCGGGTCCGAGGGTAAAAGGTGGAGGGTAAATGGTTTTTTTCTTGATTTTTTGTCAAAAACGACGACTCTTATGCTGAAAAACACCCGCTACCTTCGACCTTCCACCCTTTACCTGATTTTTTGCAAATCCGGGTATATATTTGCTGCTAATGAAATGGATATGGTTACTTGCTCTGCTTTTCATACTGCCCTCCGCCCATGCGCAGAGCGGGTTTTTCATGCCTGCCAACCAAAAACGGGTTGAAATTCCATTCGATTACGTCAATGATTTTATCCTCGTCAAACTCCATTTTAAAGGCGCTTTCGAACTGCGCTTTATTTTCGATACCGGCGCCGAACATACCATCCTGAGCAAACGCGAGATCGCGGACATCTGGAATCTGCCCTTCGAACGCTCATTTCCCATTACAGGCTCTGATTTATCCACGCCGATTATTGCCCATTTGGTACGCCGCATAAAACTGGATATACCCGAAAAAGCCACCGCTCCAGGCGAGGATATTCTGGTGCTTCAGGAGGATTATTTTCGATTTGAGGAATATGCCGGCGTGAACGTTCATGGCATACTGGCGGCAGGCGCTTTTTCGCGTTATATCATTGAGATTGATTACATACGCAAGAAAATTATCCTCCACGACCGCGATTTTTACAAAATCAAGGAATCGGAGTATATCGCAATACCCCTGGAAATTTACCGCAACAAACCCTCCATCACGACGAAACTTCACATTCAGCAGGATTCGGTCATTGATGTTAAACTGCTGCTGGATACCGGCGCTGGGCTGCCGCTTATGCTGTTCAGCAACCTGCACCCGCTGATACACCCGCCGCCTAAGGCCATACCGGCCAATATCGGCATGGGATTAGGCGGTTTTCTGGAAGGCTATACCGGACGCATTCAGGACCTGGAGTTAGGCACTTACAAACAAGGCGGCGTGTTGACCTATTTTCAAGAATTAGACACCATCGGTAAAAGCGCATTC
>JADZBJ010000010.1 GCA_020852155.1 Saprospiraceae bacterium
GCGTGGAAATGCACGCCGGTACCATCGTCGAGGCCCGTCCTTTCCCGGAAGCACGCAAACCGGCCATACAACTGCTGATTGATTTCGGCCCGTTGGGCATGCGGCGCTCATCAGCCCAAATCACGGCGCTGTACACACCCGAAATCTTGCCGGGCCAGCAGGTGATCGCTGTGTTGAATTTTCCGCCCAAACGCATCGGCCCCTTCGTCAGTGAATGTCTCGTGTTGGGCACAGTTGATGCAGCAGGCGTGGTCACGCTTTTGCAGCCGGAAAGAAAGGTCGAAAACGGGTTGAGGATTGCGTAATTTTTACCATGCATTATACAATTTCGCCAACGCCTCACCGGTTTTTCCGACTTCAAAAAACGTGTGCATACGTTGGTGAGCAGCCATGCTAAACGCCTGATATTCATCATTTTCCATCTCGTAAAATCGCCGGATAAACGCGGCCAGCGCCTGAACGTCGCGTTCAGGAGCCAACAGCCCCGATTGCTCATGTTGTATGGCCAGCGGAATATCTGCATGATACGTGGAAATCACTGGCAGACCCGTTGCTGCCGCTTCCAGAATGGTCACAGGCAGTCCTTCGACATCGTTGGCGGCCGACCTGTGGCTGGGATGAATAAACACATCGTTTTGGGCCAGTAAAGACGGCAAATTTTCATGCGGCAGGAAATCAAGCCAGGTCAAATGCGGCGCAAGCCCGTGTTCGTCAATATAGCGGCGCATCTCGGCAGCCAACTGTGGCTTTTGAATTTCGCCCGCCAGCGTCAGGTGAATATTCGGACAATCGGTCAAAGCCAGACGCAGGGCAGCCAGTGTGTCTAAATGCCCCTTTTTTTCGGTAATGGTACAAACCTGCACTAAGCACAAACTTCCCGCTTGTTTTTTCCGCTGCATCAGGGGGAATTTTTCACCGGCGATGCTCAGCGGCAAAGCAATGATTTTTTCCGGCGGACAACCTTGTTCTATGAGCAACTGGCTTCCTTGCGGCCCGGTGGTGATCACCGCAACAGCCGTTTCGAACAATCGCTGATAGCGTTCTTTCCAAATATATGACTGCGCCGTAACACTCTGATAATCATATCCGTAGAAGGAAACGACCAAGGGTTTTTGCAACTGCTGGCTCAGGCGCAAGGCTCGCCATCCGACCGGTCCGAAGTGGGCGTGTATGATGTCGGGCGGGTTGTTTTTTACCTGATGATACAGCCAGCGCTGGTAAATCTGCGTGCGGTTTTCAAGGCTTCTAATCAATCGCTGTGCGCCTGCCTGTTGCCATTCATTTTCGGGCCAGAAGCCCGTCCATTTTTGTGCAGGCGAGTAGAAAAAACGAAACGAAGATTCGTTGTGGTAACGACCTTTTAACACGACAGGACTGGCCACCCACTGCTCCACCTCAGGTGTAGCGTTCATGAGTTGCCATGCCCAGTTCATGGTGTTGGGCAGGTACAGGTCGTATATGTGCAGTATCTTTTTGATTTTTGAAATGATTTGAATGGCGCTGGCGCGCCGTTTGATGTAGTTTGAGTGCTCGCTGGCGCTCGCGTTTGATGTGGTTTGATTGGCGCTGGCGCGCCGTTTGATGTGGTTAGAATGCTCGCTGACGCTCGCGTTTGATGGCGCTTGCGCGCCGTTTGATGTGGTTGGAGTGCTCGCTGGCGCTCGCGTTTGATGTGGTTGGAAATGGTTTACCGTAAATGAAGCAAAAAATGCAGGACAAAAATAGCGGCTCCGGGGCTACATTTTAAAAAACTGTAAAACGCCACCTGGTGAGGTTTGACTTTTATTTCTTCATTACATTAATTTTATATTTTTGCTACATCATCTGGCGTCTTCGGTGCTTCAGTTTTGTAATCTAGTAATTTAACTTTCTAATATGCGCTTTCTTTTAATAGTGTTTGCTCTGATGCAAACCACATGGATACACGCAACCATTTGGCATGTCGGCCCTACCCGCTCCTACACGTATTGCAGCCAGGTAGCCAATTTGGTTCAGACTGGCGATACCGTTGAAATTGATTATGCTGTTTATGTAAATGATCCGCAGGTGCAGTGGAACAAAGCCAACTTGTATATCGTCGGTGTGGGTGGGAGGCCACGATTGGAGGCTGGTTCGATCATCGCCAATGATGCCGTGAATGGAAAGGGCATTTTCGTAACCAACGCCCTGAATATTACCATTTCCAATATTGAATTTGCGAATGCGCACGTCATTGACCACAATGGCGCAGGTATTCGTCAACAAGCCGCCAACCTGAAAGTGACCGCCTGTAAATTCATTGATAATGAAATGGGTATTCTTTGCGGTAGTATCGCCAACTGCAAAACAACGATCGAATACTCTGAATTTGTCAACAACGGCAGTTCTGCAAACCCCGGATATGAGCACAATGTCTATATCAACAACATTGATACGCTTGTATTTCGCTACAACCTGAGTATGGACGCCACCGCACAAGGGCATGAATTGAAAAGCCGCGCCAAATACAATTTTATCCTTTACAACCTGATTGCCAATATCAGTACTACAGACAGCCGGACGATTGACCTGCCCAATGGCGGTACATCCGTAATCGTTGGAAACATCATCGAACAAAGCGCAAATTCAGCCAATACCAATATTTTAGGGTACGGCTTGGAGGGCTTGACCAACGCCGCGCCGCACAGGGTGTGGATACATAACAATACATTTATCAACAGAAAAACATCAGGAAGTTTTATCCATGTGGCTACCGGCACAGATACCCTTTGGGTGAAGAATAACATCTTTGCCGGAGTCGGCAATTTTATCGGCACACCGGCTGTGCTGGATTCCAGTAATAACAGGGCTAATACCAACCTGAATATTTTCCAGTTTCAAAACCTGGCCGCCTATGATTATCATCTTACCTCAACTTCTCCCGCAGTCAATGTCGGCATGAACACCACCAAAAAAATAAATGGATATGCCCTACACCCATCCCTGATGTACCTGGACGTTGCGAATGTTGAAGCGCGCCCAGTAAATGGCGCAACTGACGTCGGAGCCTTTGAATATGTAGGGGCAATGCCGCTGATATTCCTGACTCCGCTTCATGCCAGGCAGACCGACCAGGACGCCATTCTGTTAAACTGGGCCACAGAACAGGAAATTAATGTAGCAGTATTCAAACTTGAACGATCAAAAAATGCCATAGAATGGCAGCAAATGGCAGAAATTCAGCCGGGCCAAACCAATTATCGTTTCGTGGATGAAAATCCCTGGCGTGAAGATAACTACTACCGCCTTCAAACTGTTGACCTCGATGGCCACTTTGAATATTCAACCGTTGCCTATGTCAAATACAAACAAGAATTGTCAATAACCCCTGCCCCAAACCCGTCTTCCGGCCAATTGGCATTATCCCTGAGGCATATCGGAAAAAAACCTTTTGAGGTTATCATTATCAATGCCTCCGGGATGCCCGTTTACCATGAATCCGTTGATTCGGACAGCGAAAATTCTATGTGGTACTGGTCCGAAAACAACCCAACGCCCGGCGTATATTCTGTTGTGGTTCAAACAACCCATACCAAGGCCGTCTCCAGATGGGTTGTGCTTGAATAATATGTCGTTTGAAGTAGTTTGAATGGCGCTGACGCGCCGTTTGAAATGGTTTGAATGCTCGCTGGCGCTCGCGTTTGATGTGGTTTGATTGGCGCTGGCGCGCCGTTTGAAATGGTTTGAGTGCTCGCTGGCGCTCGCGTTTGAAATGGTTGGGATGGCGCTGGCGCGCCGTTTGAAATGGTTAGAATGCTCGCTGGCGCTCGCGTTTGATGTGGTTTGATTGGCGCTGACGCGCCGTTGGAGGTGGTTTGAAGTGGCTTTTTATCAAATCAACAGCGTTTGTCATCCTGAGCGCCAGCGAAGGATCTGCGGCCCACAAAGTGCGACGTTTCACAACTATTTGACCAGTTCCTTCACTGCGTTCAGGATGACGGGATTCAGGGGCGCCCTTTGCACATATTCAGGGGCAAGCCCTGAAGCTACTGTTTGACAACAAAACCCTGCAACTCCGCATTATCCGTAAACAACCGCCAGGTATAAACGGCATTGGGCAGGTCCGACAAATCGGGCATGTTCAGGGTCTGTTCTCCGACGGTCAGTTGCAGCGATTGAAAACGTACACGCTGCCCTTGGGGATCGAATATAGCCACATAGCCCTTATCGGATGCAGGCCAATTAACCACCAATGCCCATTTATCCATTGTCGGATTGGGATACAATCTCGTCACTGCTGCGGTAGGCTCATGGATGCCGGAAGTGGCTTTTACTTCAAAAGTCCACGTGGAAGCGCATCCTTTCTGGTCTTTGACCGTAAGCGTATAAAATCCGGTTGGCAAGCCAATTCTGACCGGCCCGGTTGCGCCATCTGCCCATTCATAGGTATAGGGAGGATTGCCCCCGCTGACGCTGCTGACATTCAGGCTGCCATCGCTGGCCATTGGATTTGTGGTTGGCATCATATCCACCGTAAACTGCAAACTGTCAGGGCCGGTAATGGACAAACTGTATTGTCCCGTACATCCAAACACATCTGTAGCCGTTACCTGATACAATCCGGTTGTCAGGTTTTGAGCCAGTGAATCAGTATCGCCATGCGCCCACTGATATTGTACTGGCCAAGCCGCACTTAACGGACGAATGCCTAATAATCCATCATTGCCGCCATAACAACTCACCGGCGATATGGCAGACGGCAACAGGGTAAGGTTTCCTATTTTCTCAACAATGGTGTTAAGTGTATCTGCGCAAAGGAGGCTGTCGGTTACGATGAGTTGATAACTACCTGCACCTAGACCCTGACGATTCGGTGTGTCGGCCCCGTCATGCCAGGCATACACAACAGGCGGCGTACCGCCATTCAGGTTGGTGGAAATGCTGCCCCCTGCCGGATCACCACAATAAAGCGGTTCGGTCATAGCCGTAACAACCGGCGTCGGCGCCTGAGGGATGACGACCTGAACCGTAGCCGACTGGTTTCGGCTGTCCGTTACGGTCAGAGCATAATTGCCGGGAGCAAGTCCGGTCGTATCGCTACCCGAGCCTATACCGGGCGCTGACCAGGCATAAGTATAAGGCAAGCAACCATGTTGAGCCGACGGACTAAACGCTCCGTTATTTTGCCCGCTACAGGCCCTTGTGACACTAAAATCCGGTGGAATACTCAAAGCCGATGATTCATAACAACCTATATCAACACGAGGCCCCTGAATGCGGGGCTGCCCGGCAATATCCGTACTGCCCGCTGGTATAACATCATTGATACCGGCATCTTTCAGCGGAGAACAAGGCAGTAATGTATAGTCGCCATGGACAGTGTCCCTGAACATGGGCGGAATGCCGACAAGATTCGTAGAATCCAAATCAGGCAGTATGTTAAATGGTATAAACACCGATGAGTCAAACCCGGCAAAGTAATTATGGGATAGCGTGGAAGATGAACTGCTTAACAAAAGAATTTTAATTTGATCTACGTTTAATTGCTGAAAGGTGCAATTTTTAATTGTTTTTATTATGTTTGAAATATTAGGATTCAATGAGGTTAGCCAGGTTTTATTATTTAAAAATATCGAATTGTACACTAAAATCTTATTTATTGGCCCTGACGGTGGTATAATATGCCAAAACAAATTGGCATTTTCATTCCAAGTACAATTCGTTATTTGAGTATTACTTAATATAAATCTATTATGAGCAGCAATTTCTATTGCTACGGATAAATTATATACACTGTCACAAACGGCATTATTTATCTCTGAAGTATAACTTCCTAATTTAATAAAGTTAATAAAATTTGATTTTTTTGCAACAACATCATTAATATTGATAGAAGACACATCTCTGGTAATGGACATACAAGATTCAATTGAGTCTTGATTAACAAATGTCAACTGTTTAATGACGCACGAGTCATTATCATTTGAGAGAAGATCAATAAAAATACACTCCCTTTTAAATTGATCAAACAATGGGTTATCCGTGAATTTAGTATTTGAAACTTCGACATATGAAGTTATACCAAAATTATATGGTTCAACATAAAATGCCGAGCCGTTTTGTCTTGCCGCATTGCGTCTGAACTCATTGCCGGTCAGGATCAGGGCTTCTTCTGTTGCACGCCCAAGCACCAGCATCATCCCGCCGCCACGGTTGTTGGCATAATTACCAATAAACCGGCAGCCTGTCACCTGAAGCGTATCGCTGCGCTGGGCGTCGTTACAAAACAACCCGCCGCCACGGCTTTCGGCACGGTTGTAACGAAAAACACAGGAATCCACATCACGGCCGCGCTCGACCCAGGCCGCGCCATACCGGGCCAAACCGCCCCCTGAAAGCAGGGCATGGTTGCCCTCAAAATGACACTGCTGAAACAAGGGGGCAACTTCGCTGCCATTGCCATTGCCATTCACCATACATCCGCCGCCATAACTCCTGGCGGTATTGAAAATAAAACGACACTGACGAACCAGCATAAACGCCTGACCATTGAGGGCTTCAATCAACAAACCGCCGCCGTTTTTTTTGCGGTCGAAGGCGCCAACCGGATCAGGAAAATCCGCGTTGCCACCCGTCACTGTAAAGCCGTCAAGCACCGTACCGGCATCAGGATGGGCTGCATAAACTACATTGTAGGCATTGTCCGTACTGTCGCCCGGTATGCCAATATCGCCTGTCAGTACACTTGGGCAGGCATCTGGCACACGCGCTGCCGGGCTGCTTTCTGTACCGCAAAATCCGCCATAGAGTTTTACGCCGCTTTTCAACACAAACGACCGCTCTCGATGATCAAGGGTGTCGGTTCGATACATACCTTCGGCAACCCAGATGGCATCACCCGCCTGCGCCGCATCAAGCGCAAGGTGCAGGTCGGTGTAGGCATCTGCCCAACTGCTGCCATTGTTCAGGCCCGCAGCCTGTATGTTGACGTAGATGATTTGTTGTGAAAAAGCCTTGAAAATGACCGAAAAAAGCAGGAATATGATGAGTAGAAATAAACGCATGGGAAGAAGAATTGGATGGAAGAATAGTATGCCTCATCAAAATCTGTCATCCTGAGCGCCAGCGAAGGAACTGCGCCCCACAAGGTGCGACGATTCACAACTGTTTGACCAGTTCCTTCACTGCGTTCAGGATGACAATTTATGTTGAGTTGTCATCCTGAGCGTCAGCGAAGGATCTGCATCCCACGAAGGGGGAATCCTCACAACTGTTTGACCAGATCCTTCACTTCGTTCAGGATGACAATTTGGTGGGGTATTCAGGGGCAAGCCCTTTGCACATATTCAGGGGCAAGCCCTGAAGCTACTGTTTGACAACAAAACCCTGCAACTCCGCATTATCCGTAAACAACCGCCAGGTATAAACGGCATTGGGCAGGTCGGACAAATTGGGCATGTTCAAGGTCTGTTCGCCGCCGGTCAGTTGCAGCGACTGAAAACGTACACGCTGACCCTTGGGGTCGAACAGCATCCAGCGTGCGGCACAGGCTTTCTCGCATTTAAAAGTCATTGTCCATGGCCCGGCAGTCGGATTGGGCTGTGCTGTGGCCGTAACCGATTTGTCAGTCGTTGTGAAATGGCGTCCCTGTGTGGTTTCGTCCAACTCAGGGTGTAAAGCGTACTCCTGACCATCTGCGCGCCACGCGAGTGCAGGCATAACAGCTTCATCCATGCGCAGGTACGGTTGAGTATCTGCGTTGGTCGTGCTGCTTTTCACCTTGAATACTAAGTAAAACAGCGTTGCGCCGGGGGTGATATTCAAATCTTCCATCTGACTGGGTGGAGGCGTCCAAAGGCAACGAATATTGCCGGCAGCGAGGTCGGTCAGGCCAAAATTGTCGGGGCTGAACGCCGGCAGATCAGCGGGCAGAAAACCGAGGTATTCCAGTCGCTCCCGATCAAAATGAAACCCGGATTGAAAGGCAATCAAAGGATCATTACCCGTGTATCGAATCGGAACAGTGATGACCGACTGTCGCCCAGGCTTGAGATCAGGCCATGATAACGTAGAGGTCAGTGGCTCCGCCGGGCGCATAGCACTATTGTTGACGTCGCCGATCTTGATGGCGATAAAATCGGCAATATCAGGGGTGTGGTCGGTGATGTCAATACCGGAGATAAATTCGTGGTCTGTGAATGATGGTATTCCACCAAACGGATTATTAGGGTTTGGAAAATTAAAATTGGCATCTACGAATCGCCAGGAAGTGTTGTACAAAAAGCCCTGTATTTCCCCAAGTAATAACTTGCGCAATGCGACAATATCGAATGTAGTCACACTGTTTGATTTGTTAACATCAGCCGCAATAAGCTGGCAAGGAGAAAGTTGTTTCTGGCCGTTTATATATTTTGTGATATCGAGCAAATCAAGCACTGATATGCCCCAAGCAGGGTTTTGATTGAACTCCGGTATAACCTGTAATTGATTACCTTGAACATTCACCCTTATTTCGTACACACCATTAACCGCCTCAATGCTGTCAGACAGGGCTGCGTTTGTTCGTATTCCGTACTGTGATATTACTACTTTAAAGGGCTGATTTACAATATTTCGCTTTTCATCAACGAATCGGCCTTTGATGATTCCAGCGGAGGGTGAAGCATTGATTTTTAAAGGTTCCTGAGAAAATAGCGGGGATATGGCGAACACCCATAAGATCGCGAATAAAATACCTGTTTCTGGCAAAGTTCGATAGCGGCACTTTGGCCATTTTGCTGCTTTTAGAAACAAGCTTTGCGTGTAAAAAATCTGTTTTTTCATAAGCATTTTAATAGAGTATAGTGAGCGAGTTATGTCAAAGTCCAAAATACTGGCTGAAGCATAACAAACATACACAAACTTTTCATATTCAACTCACAACATCCCCCCCTTCCACCATAACAAATGATTAATACGATTTGTCGTCCAGATATCAAAGAGGTTATTTGAATATCCCTGCTGGGTTCAAAAAGATCAGATTTTAGCGATAGCCGATCCTTGTTTTTTGGGGTGAAGCGGGGGGGCAGCCTGAAAAAGAAGGATCGGCTATCGCTAAAATCTGATCTTTTTGAACCCAGCAGGGAATTTTAAACCATTTCAAACGCGAGCGCCAGCGAGCATTCTAACCATTTCAAACGCGAGCGACAGCGAGCATTCTAACCATGACAAACGCGAGCGACAGCTCGCATTCTAACCATTTCAAACGCGAGCGACCGCGAGCATTCTACCCAGTGCAAACGCGAGCGAC
>JADZBJ010000011.1 GCA_020852155.1 Saprospiraceae bacterium
ACAACAGGGCTTCTCCCGTATTGAGTTCTTCAATGCGGCTGATAATGACCGGGGTGGGAAGAATAGCCGCATTGACGATCAGGTTTTCCTGTTCAATGCGAATTGGATACTTGTCGTGCAGATAATCCTGAGTGATATAGGAAGCGGTACCCTTGAGGTGCCTTTCCCATCTGCCACGCATCGTGAACAGCCCAAGTCGTAGCTCGCCCATAGGGCGTGTTGCCGTCAAAGGCAACAAGTGATTTCGGGCTTCTGAGTCAAAAAGTATGATATTCATGCTGTGCAAAGGTCAAAAAAAAGTCCCAATGACCGGAGGGCACTGGGACTTTTTAAAAATTTCGTGAGCCGAAATCTTATTTCGAGAACTTGGCGAATTTTTTGTTGAATTTGTCGATACGACCTGCGGTATCAACGAATTTCATTTTTCCAGTGAAAAACGGGTGGCTGTAAGCCGAAATTTCCATTTTCACGAGTGGGTATTCTTTGCCGTCTTCCCAAGTCGTGGTTTCTTTCGTGTTCGCGCAAGACTTACCGAGGAATGCGTCATCCGTCGAGATGTCTTTGAAAACGACGGTGCGGTAGCTGGCCGGATGAATATCTTTTTTCATGCTATAGAGGCAAAAATTTGTTGCTGATCAGCGTTGTCAAAATTCGAGCCGCAAAAGTAACACTTCCGGGCAGCGTTCACCAAATTTTTTATGGAAAAATTGGTAAAAACTTAGGTCGAAGGTAAAAGGTGGCCGGCAGAAGGGTTTTTTCCTGATTTTTAATCAATGACCGTTGTGGAAAACTCCGACTAACACCACTTGCGTAACTTATTGATTTTAAGCAAATTATCATCATTATACTATGTAGCAATTTTTATTTCCCGCAGATTTTAAAAGTCATTCACCGGGAGTACGCAGCATCACCAAATAACCAGATCACCAAATAACCAAATACCCAAATACCCAGTTCAACAATCAATCAAACAGCCACTGCGCCGCTTTCGGAAATTCCTGTCCCCAGCGTGCTTCATTGTGGCGGCCATTGGGATCCACCTCCAGCCGCAGTTGCAATTTGGAGGTATCATACCCCCTGTGGCCCAGGGTTTGGATAAAACGCTTGGAATTGGCCGTCATCGAAGCGCCTTCTTTACCGCCTGCGTAGAGGTAAATTTTAGTGACTTCATTGCCTTGAAAATGCACCGGCTCGAAGTAGATATAAGGCGACACCCACAGCGAGGGCGAAAAAATCATGAACCTTGAAAACACTTTGGGAAACATCAATCCCGCATAAATGCTGATGAGTCCGCCCATACTACTGCCGCCAATACCTGTGTTCTGGCGATCTGTCAAGGTGCGCAATTTCCCGTCAATGTAAGGCTTGAGCGTTTCGGCGATAAAACGGGCGTATTCGCGGCCAAGGCCTGCGCCCCATTTAGCGTCATTGTAGGGCATGTATTCCTTAATACGTTCTCGACCGCCGTGGTCAATGCCGACCACGATAAACTGCCCTCCGCCATTTTGGGCCAAGGCCGCTAATTGGCGGTCAACCCCCCAGGTACCGAAGGGCGCATCATTTTCAAAAAGGTTTTGCCCATCCTGAAGGTACAACACCGGGAACCGGCGTTCAGGCTCCTGATAATAATTGTAAGGCAACAGGACTGACACACGGCGGCGGCGGCGCAACTGAGGCACATTAAACCGTTTGGCCACCACTTCAATATGCGGATAAAAGGAGGAATCGTACCAGTTGGCGTGTGTTTTCCAGTTGGGTACGGTATCTTTTACCTGGCCTTTAGGCGATGAAATATAGCGATTCTGACGCGGGTTGCCATGCGCATCCAGTTCCTCCGCTTCCCAACCGCCTTTGATGTATTTATACTCAAACGGACCTTGCGTAACAGGCGTGTCCTGAAAAGTGTACTGATAATGCCCGTCCTTGACTTTGAGCATCTTGTATTTATCATCCTTCGTTGCCCAACCGTTAAACGAACCGGTCAGGAATACTGGCCTGGTGTCGTCGTTTGGGGTGAACAAATCCAATATTAGCATGTGAGAATTTTTCGATTAAGTCCGATTGAGTCTGGACCCGTGACTGAAGTCGTGGGTTAGTGAATCGCCACTGGTCATGTTAAGTATCACTCACTCACCACACTGTGTGGCCCCACGACTGAAGTCGTGGGTTAATGAATCGCTACTGGTCATGTTAACTCACCCACACCGGTTTCCCGGAGTTTTTCAAGCAGACTGGCCAGTGTATCCACTTCATGGTCGTCAAGATGTACGCCCGGCATGGTTGAATCGTCCACCAGATTCAGGCGTGCAATTTCCTGCACCATAGCCATTCCTGATTCCGTGATGCTGACTTGCACTTTACGGCGGTCGTAATCGTCCACAATTCGGCGTATCAATTGGCGATCATGTAATTTATCCACCAGACGGCTGACATTGCTTTCGCGATCCAACATGCGGCTTTTTATGTCCACAACGGTCAGGCCTTTGGGTGCGCTACCGTTCAGGATACGAAGCACATTGTATTGCTGATGTGTAATACCAAATGGCTTGAGTCGCCTGGTGATTATATTTTCCAGCCAACTGGCTGTAAATATAATATTCAACACAGCCGATTGCCGACGGCTGAGTTGCTTGGTTGTCTTGATTTCATCTTCGATTTTCATGGCCCAAAAGTAGCAACTTGTTTTTTCCGGCCAAGACCGTATTTACGCCAATGCATTAATGATATTCAAATGACGGGCCAATTTTTTAAGGCCAGGTGTTTAAAATCAACAACCCAACGACGAATGTCATTTTGTACCAGCCTCTACATTGAATTTCATTACTTAATTTTGCGGCATGAAAAAACTGACCTTCTTCTTGTTGGCATTGCCAATTCTGGTTGGCGTTTTTGCCACATCTACACTGCCCGATACGCCCGAAAAACTGGGAGAAAAACTCTTTTTTGACCCTATTTTATCAGAAGACAGCACAGTTAGTTGTGCATCTTGCCACCGTCCGGAATTTGCATTTGCGGACACCTTGCCCTTTAGCCGAGGGGTAAAAGGACAATTCGGACGACGCAACACACCCGGCATTACCAACATGGTGGCCAGGCCATATTTCTTTTTTGATGGCCGCGCCGCCACCCTTGAGCATCAGGTCATGCAGCCGATTATGGATACCAAAGAAATGCGGATGACCATGCGCATCATGACGGACAAGTTGCAAAATCATCCTGAGTATAAAGCGGCATTTTGGCAGGTATTCAAGCACGAACCCGACAGCGTACATGTTTCCAGGGCATTGGCGGCTTATACGCGCACCCTCGAAACGTCCGACACGCCGTTTGACCGCTGGATGCAGGGCAATGAAAAAGCCATGAGCGCATCAGCCGTCAGGGGACGCGCCGTTTTTATGGAAAAAGGCAAATGTTTCGACTGCCATTTTTCGCCTGATTTCACCGGCGATGAATTCCGAAATGTGGGTTTGTACACCGGAGAGGGGCAGTTTGCCGACGCCGGAAGGCACGATGTGACGAAACAACCGCAAGACCTCGGCAAATTCAAAGTACCGGGCCTGCGCAATGTGGCGGTTACTGCACCATATATGCACAACGGCATGTTCCGTACGCTGGAAGAGGTTATTGATTTTTATGACCAGCCCGACAAGTTTGTCAAGGGCGCTATCAATCGGGATACTCTGCTGAACAAGCCACTCAACCTCAGCACCGAAGAAAAACGCGACCTCAAGGCTTTTCTGGAAGCCCTCACCGATGATCGTTTTGTAAAGAAGTAAGTACCATGATTTAAGTGATTTTGAAGATTTGCATGATTGATTTTCTTGATTTTCAAGGATTTACAGACGTGAACCATTCAAAACCGCTAAGGGTTAACTATTAGTACGTACTTTCGCGGCTCATTCTAAACCGTTTTCTCCTCGAACACTTTTCAAATTTCAAATTGTACATTTTATTTATTTGAAATTTGAAATCTATAATTTGAAATTTGAAAGGTGTTGTGGGCCGGAAAACCGAACCAATTTTGATTGTGATTGAACTGCTTACCCAACTGCTGGATTTTATTCGCCACCTCGACGTACACCTTGAAAACATCATGCGGGAGTACGAGGTATTGACTTACCTCATTCTGGCGCTCATTATTTTTTGTGAAACAGGCCTGGTTGTGACTCCTTTTCTGCCGGGCGATTCGCTGCTGTTTGCAGCCGGAGCCATTACGGCCAAAACAGGTATCCTGAATGTCTGGCTGCTCATACCGCTGCTGTTTTTAGCGGCTATTCTGGGCGACAACACCAACTATTTTTTCGGAAGATTTCTGGGAAACAAGGTTTTCAAACGCGACTATTGGTTTCTGAAACGGGAATATATTGACCGTACGCAGGAATTTTATGCCAAATACGGCGGCCGGACATTGGTCATTGCGCGCTTTGTTCCCATCATCCGCACATTTGCGCCATTTGTGGCTGGCGTCGGTAAAATGGACTATCGTCGTTTTATCGGCTACTGCATCGGTGGCGGCATACTTTGGGTTACCCTGCTGACGCTGGCTGGCTATTTCCTCGGCTCACATCCATTCGTAAAAGCCAACTTCGAAGTCGTCATTTTCGCTGTCATCGGCATTTCTGTACTTCCGATTATTGTGGAGTTTGTCCGGGCGAAAATGAAGAAATGAATTTGGGAGTTATGAGTTAGGAGTTATGAGTTATGAGTTAGGAGTTATGAGTTATGAGTTAGGAGTTATGAGTTTTTTCACCCACTCTACTCATGTTGAAAAAACTCATAACTCCTAACTCCTAACTCATAACTCCTCCCCCCCCAACTCCAAGCTTACATTTTTCGTTTCCGAGAAAAAACGTAGGGCATCCCAGCCGCCTTCGCGGCCCATTCCAGAATTTTTCACACCACCGAACGGCGTGCGCAGATCGCGCAGCATCCAGGTATTGATCCAGACGATTCCGGCCTGCAACTCCGCCGCCATGCGGTGGGCGCGTTGCAAGTTGTTGGTCCAAAGGGTCGCACTCAGTCCATAAGGTGAGTTATTGGCGTTTTGCAAGGCGTCGGCTTCATCCTCAAAAGGCTGAATGGTCACGACGGGGCCGAATATTTCCTCCTGATTGGTACGGCAGTTGGTGGAAAGCCCTTCTATGACCGTTGGAGCGATGTACCAACCGCCCGACAAGTCGCCGGGCATTTCAAGGGCGTGACCGCCGGTGAGCACTACTCCACCCTCCTGCCGCGCCAGTTCGATGTAACTCAGCACCTTGTCAAAGTGCAATTTTGACACCACGGCGCCGAGGCGGTTTTCAGGGTCAGAGGGATCACCCTGACGGATTTCTTTCACACGCTCCACAAAGTCTTTTTTGAATTTCGGATAAAGGCTTTTTTCTACATAAATTCTTGATCCACACAGGCAAATCTGCCCCTGATTGTTGAATGACGACCGAACTGACGTTTCCAGCATGGTATCATAATCACAATCAGCAAAGATGAGGTTGGGGTTTTTACCGCCCAGTTCGAGGCTGATTTTTTTGAACATCGGCGCTGCGGTGCGGGCTATTTCGGCCCCGGCACGTGTGCTGCCGGTGAAGGAAATGGCTTTAATGCCCGGATGTTCGACGATGGCCGCGCCCACTTTAGGCCCAAGTCCGTGTACAATATTCAGTACGCCCGGCGGCATACCCGCCGACTGGCAGATTTCGCCCAGCATCATGGCCGTCAGTGGCGTCACTTCTGATGGTTTGCCAATGACACAGTTTCCGACGGCCAGAGCCGGCGCTATTTTCCAGGTAAACAGGTAAAGCGGCAGATTCCAGGGCGAAATACACCCGACCACGCCAATGGGCTGACGCAGGGTGTAACTCAACGAACCCGGCGTGTGGTGACTTTCAGATGCAAAATGCAGGAGCGCCGTGGCAAAAAACTTGAAATTCAAGGCTGCCCGCGGAATATCTACCGTACGCGCCGTGGTGATGGTTTTGCCGGAATCGGCACTTTCGGCATGTGCCAGATCATCCAGTCGAGCCAGAATACCATCGGCGACAGCGCGCAAAATGTCGTGCCGTTGATCGAGTGACATGGCCGACCATTCAGGGAATGCAGCCTTTGCTGCCTGAAAAGCCATGTCAACATCTGTTTCATCGCTATCGGCAATTCGGCCACTCAGGCGGCCAGTGGCCGGTGCAAAATTATCGAGCCACTGGCCGCTTTGTGCGGGCACGTATTTTCCGTTGATAAAATTCAGTACATCCATTCGGCAAAGATGCACAACCTGCTTTTATTCCCGTATCACTTTTGCCGTAGCAATACGATCACGCCACAACATGCGCACCCAATAGACGCCTGAAGGCAGATAAGACAAGTCTATTTCATGGCCCGTGCCACGCTCGATCAGGACGCGCCCCTGGGCATCCAGCAGCGACCAATGCGCGGGCAACTCTGCTTCCTGAGTGGCCTGAATAACAATTTTTCCATTCGTCGGATTGGGCGAGAAACGAATGCCCATCGCCTGCGGAT
Source organism: Saprospiraceae bacterium (assembly GCA_020852155.1). Lineage (GTDB taxonomy): Bacteria > Bacteroidota > Bacteroidia > Chitinophagales > Saprospiraceae > M3007. Next base: position 6,511 of record JADZBJ010000011.1, read on the forward strand.
CGGTGGTTCCACTGGCGACATCCAGCACCAATACCAGCGTACTGTCGCAGCCATCTGTGGTGGTCAGGTTTTGAACGTATGTGCCTGATTGTGAATAAGTTTGATTGCCCAGCGTAAATATTTCACCGGCAGCAATGGATGCTTCAATTGTGTCGAGGTAAACAGGCAGTACATTGATGTTGACAAACAGGCGAAGGCTGTCGCAACCATTCGGGTAGGACAAAATCGTCTGGCCCGAGGTATGTTGCGCATGATAAATATCCGAGCCAATCACGAGTGTATCGCCATAGCAGATTTCCTGAACCAGTCCGGCTAATGTAATCGGCAAAAATTGCAGGGAAACCGTAATGATACTGTCGCATCCGGCATTGGTTTCAAGATTAATTGTTCCTGAAGGATGTTGTTCATTGAAAATCACACCGGCAACTGTCATGCTTTGTCCGGCGCAGAGAGTTTCCTGAATGCTGGTCATAAATGCCGGAACAAAACTGACATTGACCATGATGACACTGTCGCATCCGGCCGCCGAAGTCAGGTACAAAATACCGTCCGGATTGGCTTCGTCGAACACTACCCCACCCGCTTCGTAGGTTTGTCCTGTACAAAGTATTGGCCTGACCGACGTGATATTAGGCGGCCAGAAATTCAGGTCAACAATATAAACCGTGTCGCAGCCTGAAGGAGAAGCAACCGTCACTGTACCGCCCGGATTTTGTGCATCGAAAATGGTTCCGCCAACGGTTAGCGTCTGTCCGGCACACAGGGTTTCGTTAATCGTCGCTGTAATGCCCTGGCCGAACGTTGCATTCACCAGGATAATGCTGTCACAACCAGCCGCCGACGTGAGGTATATAGCGCCAACAGGGTTGGACGCGTCAAAAATCTGACCACCTGCTTCAAAAGTTTCCCCAGCGCAAAGTGAAGGCATGAGTGAAACGATATTCGGGGGCAAATAATTCAAATGAACCTGGATAATGCTG
>JADZBJ010000012.1 GCA_020852155.1 Saprospiraceae bacterium
ACCAATAACAAAGGTGATTTTAAACGCAGTAAATCGCAGTCAGGGCTATTCCCTAAAAAAATGAAAAAACGCATGAAATAAGCATTTTGCGCGTTTTTTCATTGTTGTATAATTGATTTTCAATGCAATGGGGGAGTAAATTGGTATAAAATTACTATTTTAACCAGTGGCTTACCGCAATACCTTTGCCACACCTAAAATAATCATGCAGACTTTACGTATCGCTATCTTCGACGACAATAAGGATTTTCGGGATAGCCTCTTGCAGTTGTTTCATTTCTCTGAAAATGTTGAGGTGGTCGCCACGTTCCCCAATGGCGCAGAAGCAAGAGAAGCACTAATTGAATGCAAGCCGGATGTAGTTTTGATGGACATTGATATGCCTGTCATGAATGGAATCGAGGCAACACTATGGGTCAGAGAATCTGTGCCGGATGCCCAAGTGATGATGCTGACAGTCAGTGAAGAGGAAGACCGGATTTTTCAGGCGCTCCGAAATGGCGCAACAGGTTATCTTCTGAAAAAATCAAGTTCTGAAGAGTTGCTGGAAAGCGTATGGGCGATACATAAAGGCGGCTCGCCAATGAGTCCGCCGATTGCTCGCAAAATGCTTCGGTTTTTTCAGCAAGACTTTCCGGCGCCAGCCAAGCCAACAGGGACAACTGATTTAATAGACACTGTGACGGCGGGTTTAACTGCCAGAGAACGCGAAATTCTGGAATTGCTGGTGGATGGATATTCTTATAAAATGATTGCCAACCGCCTGCATATCAGCGCCGAAACAGTAAAAAACCACATTCAGGGAATCTATCGAAAACTACAAGTCAGTTCAAAAGGAGAAGCCATCAGTTATGTATTACGCGGTGGCAACGGACAATAAAATAAAACAGAACAGAACACACAAGCACTATTTTTTTTGAACATAGTCAGGGAAAGACGCAGGGCAATAAACAAACACTAATTTTTTTTCGCAAAACGATCGCTCTGTACAAACACAATCTCTGCTTTCCAAATAGTCAGGAGTCGCGCCGCCAAGGTTGCGACTCCTGTTTTTTTATAAGAGGTTGTTCGGCACAAACCCTGTTTCCTAACACAAAGGTTTACTCCTCCTTTTTTTTCTTGAATTTTCCGTCTTTCCAGGCTTTGAAAAATTGCCCCCAGGCCAATGGGCTAAAGATGTTCATCGGTGGCGTCTGACCGATATATACATATTCGCGGGCTTGTTGACGCAAGTAAAAATTAGCGCTTTCCCGTCCGCCATAAGGCACGATATCCGGATTTTTCCGGGCTTCAGCCAGGTACTCATTCGCCAGATTCTCGGCGGCGCGTCGTTGAAGTTCCGGCGTGACATCCATTTTCAAAAACTCAATTTTAAAATGCTCGCGACTCGGCCAGGGAAAAATGACGGTTTCCGGCAGGTTAAACGTATCAGCCGGCATGAGCTGCACCAGCGAATAACGATCCTGGGTCAAGGTGTCTGGAATGGTAATGGTGACAGTTTCGAGGCCAAGATATTTGAAACGGACTTTGTCGCCGCGTTCGACAACCATCGAGAAAAAGCCGCGATAATCTGCGTAGGTGCCGCGATTTTTTTCGGGCAGATATACGGTAGCGTAAGGAACCGGAACCAGTTTTCTGCCTTCTTCCGTAATAATCATACCCGAAAACTGAATCGGGCCAGACTGCGCGTGCAATCTGTTGGTGATATTCAGGAGGATAAACAGCAGTATGGTGTAATGAAAAGCGGAACGAATCATGCAAGTAGTGCGCTGAAAAAGAGATCAAAAGTAATCGAGTAACGCCTGCCAATGGGTTTTTGTCCACGAAGAAGACATTGACTTAACAAATTTTAACAGAAACCTGACGAAACGGCCGAATTTGCAAAAGATTAAGCCTCTTGATGAATTACATTTGCGGACGTTTTTCGTTTCCATGAAAAATAGGGTCGGAGCGCGTTGTTCCGGCTTTTAAACAACACCATTTCGCAACAATGTTTCGCAAAACATCTATTTGCACGCTGATCGCCATTGTGTTTTTGTTTCAGCAAGCCTTTTCGCAAACTGCACCCAAGTACGGCCACATGAATCTCGGTAACCTGCTTGAGGTAATGCCGGAAACCAAGAAAGCCAATGATGATCTCAAAATTTTCGCTGACAAACTGGCTGCCCAGGATGATTCATTGACCAAAGCCTTTGAAGTGGCTTACAGAGCGCTCGAGTCAGAGTACAATTCTGGTGTCCTGACACCAGTACAATTGCAAACCCGTCAGGCAGACCTGCAAAAACAACAAGAGTTCATTCAGAAGTTTGAGCAGGACGCACAGCAAAAGGTTGCCGCCAAACGTGAGGAAATGCTTAAGCCTATCCTCACGCGCATCGAAGATGCCATCAAAGCCGTTGCAAAAGAAGCAGGCTACCTGATGATTTTCGATACCAGCGCCGGCTCCATGCTCTATGCCGCTGAATCGGATGACGTTTCTTCACTCGTCAAGAAAAAACTCGGAATGTAATTTTTGATGTGATAACTGGATGATGTGATGATATGACAACGAGGTTATTATCATCACATCATTCCTGATCACATTATCGAATCACCAAATCATCACATCATGTTAGGTATTGGCTCAAGGGTGAAACACCCGGCTTATGGAGATGGCGTTATTGTGCGGTTACATCCGATCGCCTATGAAGTATGCTTTGTTCAGTATGGCCTGAAAATGGTCGGCAAAGATTATGACAACTGGCAGGTCGTAGAACGTATCGAGCCTGAAGAGGTCGTTACTTTCACCGCGGCTGAACAATCCTTGATGCGTATTCTTCGCACATGGGCCGGTTTCGGGTTAGATACCGTTGAAATGGGTGAACGCTGGAAAGGCGGAAAAATGGTTTTGCAAGCCGATGGCGTGCAGCCTAAAGATGTGCCCATCGAAACGTTTTTTCATAAAATCGTCATGATGCGCGACCGTCTCAGGGTGCTGGAACAACAAATCAATGGCAGCAAAAACCTGTCTGACGAAGAGAAGGTTAACCTCCAGCAATACATCACCCGTTGCTATGGCAGTATGACCACCTTCAATATCCTCTTCAAAAACAAGGAAGACTATTTCGTCGGTGAAAGCAGTAAAGACTAGGAGGTTGTTTAAATTTCTCTGCGGGACGATAAAAACCGTGAGATAGATATGAAAATAAATATCCTTTGTCGTATCTTGCAGCCATAATAAGGTGTGGCTTAGGACAGGTCTCCAACTCCAAACCTTATCGCTACTAAAACTTTATAGTAGTATTCAACCAAACGCGCTTTTTTCATGTTGAACCAGTCAAAACTGGCGTTCAACTTGTCACATTATACCTTCATTTTTTCACAATTTTTTCAGAACATGATTAACAAAGTCA
>JADZBJ010000013.1 GCA_020852155.1 Saprospiraceae bacterium
AGCGCCGCGCACGACTTCATCCACTTTTAGAAAAAACACATACGTGCCGCCGGGGCCTTTTCGAGCGCCGCCAAATCCGAAGTGCTCGCGTTTGCCGTCCTCAAATTCGACGAGACACGAGCCTTGCAATTGCGCGTTGCTCAGTTCTTTTCGCGTGCGCAGCCAGGCCAGTGCATAGCCTTTGTCATTCAAAGCGCCGGCGTCAATTTCAGCCGGTGAAGGCACATCTGATTCCGGCATCCGCAACATGGGGTACGGAAATTCCGGCGTTTGCGTCCGACTTGCATGGATAATCGGGGTGTAATAGCCCGTCATGCGTACACGATCTTTATGCAAGTCAGTTTGCACCTGATAAAAATCAAATGACGTCAGCAATACGCTTGGGTCAAGCAATTGAATACCGCTCAACAATTCGACGGTGCGCAACATTTCGCTTTTTAAAATGCCGGAAGCGCCGCGTTCGTCCACATCCGGGCGGCGCAGATAACTGGCCTGCTCGTACAAAGCAGACAACATGTCGGCATTAAATTCGAGGTAAGGCAAGGTGTCTGGTACAGTCGGCACAAGAATGCGGGAGGCCAGTTTGCGCGTAGGCTTGCGTACGGAAGCGCGAATTTCCTGGGCTTGTTTGCGCAGTGTTTCCGCTATTTTTTCATCGCGCTTGGCAGTAGAATCAGTTGGAACCGGCATGGCCAGCGATGGAGGCCCGCTGATGGCAACAGGCACTTCGGCCGGCGTTCGACCTAAATTGTAGCCAGCCCATGCTGCGCCTGCTACGACCGAGAGGCCGAACAGCCAGAAGTAAATCGGGCGAAGACGTCGAGTAGGACGGGGGGATTCCACGCAGATTGATTTTTTCGTTTCGACAAACGTACGCCAAATGTTTTTGAATTCACGCGAAACCTTTTCAAAATTTAGGCTTTGATCAATGCTGGCGCACAAACAAGTCAGCAATAAACCCTCGAAGCGCCTGTTTGGCCTCATGGTTCACCTGAATGGCGTCGAGATGCCGGAAGGCATTTTCCTGAAAACCCTGTTGCTCGCTGATCATGAGCTGCGGGATATGATAACGGGTGAAAATATCCTTCACGGCCCTGATTTTTTCGATGGCGTATTCGGAAGGACTGGTACTGAGCCAGCGCATCAGCTCATTGCGATCTTGTTCGGAGGCGCGTTCCAGGGTCTTTAAAACAAGCAGCGTTTTTTTGTTCTGAAGAATATCGCCACCTGTTTGCTTGCCGAATTTGACCGGATCTCCGAAGGTGTCTAAGTAATCATCCTGAATTTGAAAGGCAATGCCCGCCAGGCGACCGAATTCATATAGATGATGGATGTCTTCCGGTGTGGCCTTTGCGCAGATGCCGCCCATTTCCAGAGCGCCGCCCAGCAAAACAGCCGTTTTCAATTCAATCATTTTAATGTAATCCGGGATTTGCACCGTGGCTGCACTTTCAAAATTAACATCCAATTGCTGGCCTTCACACACTTCAGTAGCGACACGATTGAACGTTTTCAGCAGTTGGTGCACTACCGTAGCATCCGGATGCTGCGCTAAAAAACGCCAGGCATAAATCAGCATAACATCACCGCTGAGAATGCCCGTTGTTTGATTCCATTTTGTGTGGACAGTCGCCTGACCGCGGCGCAATGGCGCGGCATCCATGATATCGTCGTGGATCAACGAAAAATTATGGAACAATTCAACGGCCCAAGCCGCCGGCAAGGCATCATTGATATCGCCGCCCATCATCTCGCAAGCCATCAGCGTGAGTGCGGGCCGCAAACGCTTGCCGCCTAATTTGAGCATGTAATGACAAGGCTCATACAACTCCGGCAGGTTGTCCGGAAACGGATGCGCTTCAGCAAAACGTTCTACTTCCTGCAGGATTTCTGGTAAAGTGCGCATGAGAGCGGGCGGATGTGGTTGAAATGTTGAAGTTGAAAATTGTTGAAGGTTGAAGGGGTTGAAAGTTGAAAATTGTTGAAGGTTGAAGGGGTTGAAAGTTGAATATTGTTGAAGGTTGAAGGGGTTGAAGGTTGTTGAAGTGGTTGAATATTGTTGGGGTGTTCAGAAAACTGCGCAAGGTGTCTTCAATTTTCAACAACCTTCAACAATTTTCAACCACTTCAACTTTTCAAAGGTTAGTAACTTATCAACCTTGACAGTTGATGTTTCATACGTTCGAGCGGGAAAAAATTCTGTTCGAGCGGAATGGCAAACGGCACGGGTGTATCGAGGCTGGCAGCGCGCATGACCGGGGCGTCGAGGTCTTCAAAGAGATACTCCGAAATCCATCCGGCAATTTCTCCGCCGATACCGCCAAACAGCGTGTCTTCGTGCAAGACCAGCACGCGATTGGTGCGCTTGACGGATTCAGTGATGGCCTGATAATCAAGCGGAACCAGCGAGCGCAAATCCACGATGTCGGCGTCAATGCCCATTTCATCCGCCACTTTTTCGGCCCACCTGACACCCAGTCCATAAGTCAGAATGCTGACCGCATGACCCGTGCGAACCTGACGCGCCTTGCCAATTTCAGTGGTGTAATATCCTTCCGGAACCATACCGCTTTCGGAGCGATAAAGGCCTTTATGTTCAAAAAACATCACCGGATTAGGGTCTTCAAACGCTGCGAGCAAAAGCCCTTTGGCATCTTCAGGCGTGCTTGGAAAAACAACCTTCAAGCCGGGCACATGCGTAAACCATGCTTCGTTGGATTGGGAGTGAAACGGCCCTGCACCGGTACCGCCGCCGGTTGGCATACGGATCACCATGTCGGCTGTTTGTCCCCAGCGCCAGTGCAATTTGGCGACGTTATTGACGATTTGGTTAAACCCGCAAGTAACAAAATCGGCAAACTGCATTTCCACCATGCTTTTGATGCCTTTCAGGCTCAGGCCAAGGCCAATACCGACGATGGCTGACTCGCAAAGGGGCGTGTTGCGCACGCGTTTTTTGCCGAATTCTTCCACAAAACCATTGGTAATTTTGAAAACGCCGCCGTAGTCAGCAATGTCCTGCCCCATCAACACCAGTTCAGGATGACGGCGCATGGCCTCGCGCAAACCATCTGAAATAGCATCAATAAAACGCATTTCCTTGCGGGGGGCCTCGCCTGCATGAACAGCAGGCGGGTGAGCCTGATATACGTCAGCGAGTTCTTCTTCGGTATCAGCTACGGGTTCTGGCTCGTCGAACATCACATCCACGGCTTTTTGCACGTCTTTTTTATATCGGTCGCGCAATGCTTTGATGTCGGCCTCTGTGATCAGTCCTTCTTTGAGGAGCCATTTTTCGTAATTGTCAATCGGGTCTTTTTTGGCCCATTCGTCCATCAATTCCTGCGGGACATACTTGGTACCGCTGGCTTCTTCGTGGCCACGCATTCGGAAAGTGACGCATTCCAGCAGGAAAGGCTGCGGGTCGTTGCGCATTTCTTCAGCGATTTTTTTGATCGTGGAATAGACTTCCAGGATGTTATTGCCATCAATTTTGGCCGAACGCATACCGTAGCCCTGAGCGCGGTCAATGAGGTCGTTGCAGGCGTATTGCTCGTTGGGGCGAGTGCTCAGTCCGTAACCGTTGTTTTCAATCAGGAAAATGACGGGCAATTTCCAGACAGAAGCCACATTGAGGGCCTCGTGAAATTCGCCCTGGCTGGTCGCGCCTTCACCGGTAAAAGCCAGCGAAACCTTGCCTTGTTCGCGCAATTTGTGCGCCATGGCCACGCCGGCAGCCAGTGACAGTTGCGGCCCCAGGTGCGAAATCATTCCGACGATGTGGTGCTCCATAGCCCCGAAGTGGAAAGAGCGGTCGCGGGCCTTGGTATAACCCAGGCGCTTGCCCTGCCATTGGCAAAAAAGGCGATCCAGTGGCATGTCGCGGGCGGTGAATACGCCCAAGTTTCGGTGCATGGTGAAGATGACTTCATCCTGATCGAGTGCGCAGGCTGCGCCGACGGAAATCGCCTCCTGACCGATGCCGGAAAACCATTTTGAAATGCGCCCCTGACGTAGCAGGTTGAGCATTTTTTCCTCAATAATGCGGGGTTTGGCGAGTTGTTCGTAGAGATAAACGAGGGTTTCTTTCTTGAAACCTTTTTTATTGTATTTGATGGCTGACATGGAAAGGAGCAGGATTAACTTCTTAAATAACGCCGTTGTACACGCTGTAAATGAAAGTCGTCATGGTTTGGCCGACGGCTTTCAGAACATTTTTATCAATGACGGACATGTTGTCGGCATGTGTGTGGTGATGTGAGCCGAACAAATGCTCTCCGTTGCCGGGCATTGAAACAATGTCAATCATCGGAATGCTGGCGCCGCGAATAATAAAGAGGTGGTCGTCAACAATACCAGGGCCAAGGTTATTCACAAACAGGCCGCTATGGCCAAGATCGGCTGCGATTTTCCAGATTTTGTTGACGGTTTCAGGAGCCACCTGCATGGAAGCGCCTTCTTTCTGGAATTTAGCGCCTTTAGCGCCTACCAGGTCTAATAACACAGCATGATAAGGGGAGTATCCGCCACGGTGCGGATTTTCTGCCCAGTACTGTGAGCCAAGGCACCACGTTGTTTCTTCGCCACCGTCGTTGCCCTGATCTTCAGCGTCGAGCAAAAGAATGTCAACGCCAATGTCCGCTGGCGTACGGGCAAGGGTGCGGGCTATTTCGAGCAAAACACCAACGCCACTGCCGCCATCGTCGGCGCCATCAATGGGTTTGTTTTGGTTTTGCGCATCTTTATCGGCCATAAAACGGCTGTCCCAGTGCGCAGCCAGCAGTATTCGTCTTGGGTTTTCAGGGCGATATTCACCGATGATGTTGATGGCGTTGAAAGTTTCACCTTTGTAGTGTTTAGCCTGAAATTTTTGCTCCGTCACTTTCAAACCATATCCCTGAAGAGTTTTCACCAACCAGGCGGCGCATTTGGCGTGCGTTGGTGTGTTGGGAATGCGTGGACCAAAATCAACCTGCTTTTTGACAAAGTGATAAGCAGAATCGGCATTAAAAACCGGCACTTCCACTTTGGGGCCCATCGGCTGTGCTGTTGACGCAGACGTGGTTTGCGTTGCCGGTTTGGGCGTCGGCAAAGGTGTTGGCGAACACTGTTTAACGTATGAAAAAATGACCGAGCCTAACAAAACAGCAATCAGGCCATAAGCTAATTTTTGGCGCATTTGTTATTGAGTGAATGAGTGAGTTGGTAAATGCGTGAATGATTGAATGCGTGAATGCGTGAATTTTAAACAACCTCTAAATATGCGATGATATTTTTTTCGATGCGTTGGGCGGGGTCAGGATCCGGGTCTTTAACGAATGTTCGTCCGGTAACTTTTTCAAACAGTTCAATATAACGTTCGGTGATCTGTGCGACAAACTCGTCGGGCATGACAGGCATTTGTTGTCCGTCTTTTCCCTGAAAACCATTGGCCATGAGCCATTCGCGCACAAATTCCTTGCTCAATTGTCGTTGTTTTTCGCCGTTGGCCAACCTTTCGGCGTAGCCGTCAGCATAAAAATACCTCGAACTATCCGGCGTGTGAATTTCATCCATCAGCAGGATGCGCCCGTCTTTTTTGCCAAATTCGTATTTTGTATCCACCAAAATAAGTCCCTGTTCGGCGGCCATGCGTGTGCCGCGCTCAAACAGGGCGCGGGTGTAGCGTTCGAGTTGTTCGTAGTCTTCACGGCTGACAATGCCTTGGGCGATGATGTCTTCCCGTGAAATATCTTCATCGTGGCCTTCTTCAGCCTTGGTTGTCGGAGTAATAATCGGCTCAGGGAAGGCCTCATTTTCACGCATGCCATCGGGCATGGTTACGCCGCAAAGCACCCGGCCTCCGTCGGCATACGTCCGGGCAGCATGACCAGCCAAATAGCCCCGAATAACCATTTCGACCCGAAATGGTTCGCAGCGCTCGCCGATGGCGACATTGGGGTCGGGCGTTGCTGTCAGCCAATTGGGACAAACGTCTTCGGTGGCCCGCAGGAAGTAAGCCGCGATTTGATTCAACACAGCGCCCTTGTACGGAATTGGCCTTGGCAAAATGTGGTCAAAAGCCGAAATTCGATCTGACGCCACCATCACCAGACGACCATCTGACAAAGTATAGACATCGCGAACCTTGCCGCGATAAAACGCAGTTTGTCCGGGAAGTGTGAAATTTGTTTCGCGTAATGCTGACATTTTTTATGTTGTTAGAATGCTCGCTGGCGCTCGCGTTTGAAATTGTTCGATTGGCGCTGCGCGCCGTTTGATGTAGTTAGAAATGGTTTGATTGCTCGCTGGCGCTCGCGTTTGAAATTGTTCGATTGGCGCTACGCGCCGTTTGATGTGGTTTGATTGCTCGCTGGCGCTCGCGTTTGAAATTGTTCGATTGGCGCTGCGCGCCATTTGATGTGGTTTGAATGCTCGCTGGCGCTCGCGTTTGTGGTTGTCAAGGGTTTATTTTTATCAAGATAATGGGGTGATGGTTCGTTGGTGTATTAGAGTGTGTTCGGGAATTGGATTTTGGCCTGCTCTCGAAAAATTTAATTCTGCTCGGCGTTAAAATTTTCGCCTTAGAACCCGGCTAAGGCTGCA
>JADZBJ010000014.1 GCA_020852155.1 Saprospiraceae bacterium
ATTTTTTTTATTTGAAATTTGAAATATCTAATTTGAAATTTGAAAAGTAAGGTTTGGCGCGGTCATTACTTCCTCCAAATGCCGCCGATACCAGCCTCCCACAACAGGCGATTAAACTCGGACAAATCCTTGTCGCGAATATCAAGGGCGCGCGAACGCAGTTTTTGCCACTGCAAATCCAGCTCTTTTTTCAGGTCAATGGAGGGCTGGTTCACACGCGGAATATCACTTTCTGTCTGGTTGAGCAGGAACATGTAATTGGCTGAAAATTTGTTCGGGTAATTTTCAACATCATCATACGCTTTTGACTTGCGCTGGACCATGTCTTCGTCCCAGGCTTTCATTTTTTCGGACAGTTTTTTACCTGCGTCACGTACCGCATTGTATTTTGAATCAGCCGGCAACGTATTGACCAGTTGATCTACCTGCTCGCGGGCAGATGCCAGTGAATTGATCAACTGGTGCATTTCCGTTACCTTGTTTTCCATGTCCATCATGATGTTATGGTACTCGGAATATTCAGCAGCGGTGGTCGGGTACATCGGATTGGCCAAAATGGAAGCCGTCGTTTCAAGTTGATTGGCGCCGTATTTCAGGACAAAGCGATACACGCCTGGCGGCGCTTTGTGTCCTGAAAAACTGTTCTCGAAATAAGTGCCCGGTACGCCCGGCATAATCGGATAACGCATATCCCAGACCATTCGGTTCAGGCCTTTTTTCGTGGTCAGCACTGGCGGCAAGGATGGTCCGCCGTCCCATTCACCGGCGGTACTGTCTTTTTGCGAACTGTAGGTACGCACTAATTGTCCGCTGGCGTCGCGCACCTCCAGCGTGAGGACGTCTTCGGCTTTCATTTCCGGCAGGTGATAATACAAAACGATGCCGTTGGCAGGGTTGACGCCTTCCGCTTTGTCCATGCCATCAAACTTGTCGGTGGGCTTGTTCAAAGGGCTTTTGCCATTGGCTAACCAGGCATTTTCAGGCTGGAACACATAGAATTCCTTTGTTTCACCTGACTTGTACTGTTGAATGGCCGACAGATCATCCAGAATCCAGAAAGATCGGCCCGACGTAGCGGCAATAAGATCGCCCTGGTGTACACGCAAATCCGTAATGGGCGCATTGGGCAGGTTCAACTGGAAGGGCGACCAGTTTTTGCCGCCATCAAATGAAATAAACAATCCAATTTCAGTGCCGCAATACAGCAAATCACGACGCGTAGGGTCTTCACGAACCACACGGGTGAAGGCATTGGCCGGGAGGCCATTGTTGATTTTCGTCCAGGTTTTGCCGTAGTCAGTTGTTTTCCAGAGGCCGGGCGTATGGTCGTTGAATTTGTAACGGGTAGTTGCGATGTAAGCCGTGGCCTTATCATGCGGCGATACTTCGATGGCATTGACGAGGCATTCCGCCAGTCCGGCAGGCGTGACATTGTTCCATTTTTTACCGCCGTCGGTGGTGAGGTGTACGAGACCGTCGTCGCTGCCTGTCCAGATCATGCCGCGTTCGAGGGGTGATTCCATGACGTAGGCCAGTGTTCCATAGTTTTCGGCGCCCACGGCTTCATTGGTCAACGGGCCACCGCCTTTGCCTTGTTTTTCCTTTTCATTGCGGGTCAGGTCGGGCGAAATTTCCGCCCAGGTTTTACCCATGTCGCTGGTTTTCAGCAAGACCTGCGCACCGTGGTAGTACGTATTGGGTTCGTGTTTTGACCAGATGATCGGCGCGTTCCAGTTGAAACGGTATTTACAATCTTTGGCATCCAGGCCGAGGTACTGAATGGGCGCAGCCATGATGTTGGTAGCCGCAGCCGATTTGGTATCCAGTATTTCAATCGTGCCCTGATACGAGCCACCGAGCACATAGCGCGGATTGTCTGGGTCAAATGCCAGAAACGCACTTTCGCCGCCGGCTGAATAAGTCCAACTGGCTGTCGAAATGCCGCCACTATTAAATTCCCGATGTGCGATGGACACGCTGGAATTGTCCTGTTGACCGCCGTAAATGCGGTACGGGAACTGGTTGTCCACGTTGATGCGGTAAATCTGCGCTGTCGGGTAGTTCTGCTGCGTCCAGGATTTTCCGGCGTTGAAACTGATCACCACACCGCCATCATCGGCCAGCGACAGGTTTTTCGAGTTTTTCGGATTGATCCACAGGTCGTGATAGTCGCCATGAACACCGGAGACTTCTTCCCAGGTTTTGCCGCCATCGGTTGAGCGGAGGGCCGGTGCGCTCAGGACGTAAATGGTTTGGTCATTCAGCGGGTCAGGGAACATTTCAATGTAGTACCAGGCGCGTTGCAGGAGGCGGTGATCGTTTGTGATGCGCGACCATGATTTACCGGCGTCGTTGGACACAAAAAAGCCGCCTTCTTCTTTTTCAGAATTGCCTTCGATCAGGGCATAGACTTTCTCGGAATTGGAGCGACACACGGCGATGCTCATTTTGCCGAGTTCCTTGGGCAGCCCTTCCGACAGTTTTTCCCAGGTTTCGCCGCCATCGGTGCTTTTATACAATCCGCTGCCTGCGCCGCCGCTGATGACTTTCCACGGCAGGCGACCGTATTCGTTCATGGCCGCATACAGGATGCGCGGATTGTTCATGTCGAGCGACAATTCCACACAGCCGGTTTTGTCATCCACGCTCAGGACATGACGCCAGGTTGCGCCGCCGTCGGTGCTTTTGAACACGCCGCGTTCCTTGTTTGGGCCGTACAATGCGCCCTGGGCTGCTACCCACAGCGTATTCGGGTCGTTCGGATGCACGCGAATGCGCGAGATATGGCGTGTTTCTGCGAGGCCTGTTTGTTTCCAGGTTTTACCTGCGTCGGTGCTTTTGTAGATGCCGTCGCCGGAGTGCGTCATCACCCCGCGGATGGCGTGTTCGCCCATGCCGACGTACACGACATTGGGGTCGCTTTCGGCCACAGCAATGGCGCCTACCGTACCGGTTTTGAAAAAACCGTCGGAGATATTGCCCCAGGTCAGTCCGGCGTCGTCAGTTTTCCAGAGTCCGCCGCCCGTGGTGCCCATGTAATACGTCATCGGGTCGCCCACCACGCCTGAGGTGGCCACCGATCGTCCGCCGCGATGCGGGCCGATGTTGCGCCATTTCAGGGGTTTGAAGAAGGTATTATAGTCGGTTTTTTCGGCGGGTTTTTGTTGCGCGAAAGCGATACAAGGCAGAACAGCCAGGACGAACAGGAGGATATTTCTAAACATGGTTGTTGTGAATGATTGGAGTGCAAGAGTACGGAGAAAAGTAGTTTCAGGTCAAGATGTTCGGGAGAAATTGGGTGACTGGAAATTTGGGGTATGTGAATGTTGAGTGGAATGGGTTTTATACGTTAAATTTGCAGGAAATGCATAAAACATGGGAATAATACAAATTCAACTACCGAGCCGCCTTCAAGTACACGATTTTGAGGTAAAAATGATGGTAGCCGGAAGTTTCTATGAACAAGGAAGATTAAGCGCCAGCGAGGCTGCCCAGGTAGCAGGGTTGTCCAAGCGAGCTTTTTTGGAAATGCTGGGCAAATTTGGTTTTTCCGTTTTTGGGTACACCAGCGAGGAGTTGACCACTGACCTCCAAACTTTAGAGGCATGGAAAAAGTCATAATTTCAGATACCACTTGTTTAATTTTATTAAGCAAAATAGATCAACTGGACTTACTTCATAAGTAAAAACTTAACCATCCTTACGATTATAGAATAAGCCAAATTCCCCGCAGATAACGCAGATTAAAGCGCAGATTTCGTAGATTTTCCCTCTCACTTACGGGAAATATTTTATGCCGATGCGAAAAAAAGGAAGGTGGCTTTTTTAATTGGAAATTACTATCCGAATAATTTTATGTCCAACAGACCCAAAGTCGGCGTAGGCGTCATCATTCAAAATGCAAAAGGAGAAATCCTGATCGGCAAAAGAAAAGGCGGCCTGGCGCCCATGTATTCGATACCGGGCGGGCACCTGGAAAATGGCGAAACCTTCGAAGCAGCAGCCATCAAGGAGGTATTCGAGGAAACAGGCATGGTCATTCGAAACCCGAAAGTGATCTGCGTCACCAACAACCTGCGCACCTACAAAAATGAAGGGAAACATTACGTTTCCGTGAGTCTTTACACCAATCAGTACGATGGAGTGCCCGTGATCATGGAGCCGGACAAATGCGATGGATGGGCATGGTATTCTTTAGACAACCTGCCGCAGCCGCAGTTTGATGCCAGCGAGTTTGCACTGGCGTGTTTTGTTGGTGGGGCGTTTTATGTGGCGGGGCAGGAGTGAAGTAAGGGATTTGGGAAATCATTTGAGACATACCCCTTTATCGTTTTTATAGCAGCAGATATAGATTTTTAAATTAGTTGGCATATCTTTGGCTGTGTGAATTAGACACAACTAATCAAACCGTTTTATACCTGAAACCAACTTCCATTTTGAATGCAATTTGATAATCCTGTATTAAACTCTCCATACGCTGAACCACGCTGGCATTACGCTACAGATACCTCTGGCAACCTCAATTATGAGGATATCCGACCAGAGCGAAGGATTTTTGATCCTTTGATTGGGGGGTACTCCATGCCTGTTCAAAAACAAAAACAGGGTAGCATTTTTGAAGTCAACGATTATCAGGAAGAGTACGGCACGCATCTTATCAACCTGCTGAGAAAGGAGGTCGGAGCCTGGCGAAACAATGGTTATGCTGACACAACCGGGGCCACCCGCGACCTACTGCACTTTTGGTTTCTCAACCCGGAACGACATCCAACCCGCCGCCTGTTTTTTGCACAACGAGAGGCTGTTGAAACCGCTATTTGGTTGAATGAAGTTGCACAAAGAAGTAATGCGGGCACCCATATTCTGAACAAACTTAAAGATGCCAATGATGCTGCCGAAAACGGCATACTCAATCGTGTCTGTTTCAAAATGGCAACCGGCACCGGCAAAACGGTCGTTATGGCAGCGCTGATACTATATCATTATATCAACCGTCAGCAATACAGACAAGACACGCGCTTTTGTGATTATTTTCTACTCGTCGCGCCAGGAATCACCATCAAAGATCGTCTGGGCGTATTGTTTGTTGATAATTCAACAGGTAATAAAAACGATGCAAAAGATTACTACAGGGAACGCGATCTGGTACCAACCAAATTTGAACGATTCCTGGAAGGCCTGAATTCCCGTTTGGTTATCACGAATTACCATGCTTTTGAACCAAAGACATTACAAGGAAACAAACGCAGTGTTTTTGATGGAAAACTTGGGAAAGACGGCAAAAAACAGGAAGCCAAAGAAGAAATGGCACAGGTGCTCCGCCGCCTGCTACCCAATTTTAAGCCCGGAGGCCGCCTTCTGGTTTTAAATGATGAAGCGCATCACTGCTACCTGCCGCGCGAAAAGGGTAAAAACACAGAAGAGTCCAATACCGAAGATGAAAACGAACGCGCAGCTGTGTGGTATAGAGGCATTGCCGAAGTGGCCAAACGCTGGCAAGTACGCACCGTTTATGACCTGAGTGCTACACCTTACTATCTGAGCGGTAGCGGCTACCCGGCTTACACCCTATTTCCCTGGATTGTCAGCGAATTCGGGCTGGTTGATGCCATTGAAAGCGGATTAGTTAAAATACCTTTTCTGCCAGAACTCGACAATACTCAGGAGTTAATCCCTGTCTTA
>JADZBJ010000015.1 GCA_020852155.1 Saprospiraceae bacterium
AACGCCAAAAACACGCTGGATAAAAACTACCTATACCTGGCGCAACAACACGGCTGCACGATCAAGGCCGAAACAAAAGTCTTCGACGTCGTCCCGATCACTCCGGACGGCAGCGAAGGCTACGTGGTGCATTTCAAAAATACATTCTCGCACAAGGGACAAGGCAGTATTCACACCAAAGGCGTGGTATTTGCCGGTGGCGTTCTGGGCACGATGGACTTGCTGTTGAAGTTGAAAGAAACCTCTCTGCCCCGTCTTTCAGATGCCCTGGGCGGGGGCGTGCGCACCAATTCGGAAAGCCTGATCGGTGTAACGACTTTCGATCCAAAAACCTCTTTTTCTGAAGGTATTGCCATTGGTTCCATCGTCAAGATTGACGAAAACAGGCATGTCGAGCCTGTAAAATACTCTGAAGGCGCGGGGTTTTGGCGGCTGTTTATGGCGCCCATGGTGCAGGGCAAAACCATTGGCGGGCGCTTCCTGAAAATGCTGGCCGATTTTGTAGCGCATCCGCTGGGCAACCTGAAAGCGTATTTCATAGACGACTGGAGCAAACGCACACACATTCTGCTGTACATGGAAAGCATTGATTCGACCCTGCAAATGAAGCGTTCAAGGCTGGGTTTTCAAAAAACAACCCTCGAACAGGGCGCTGCACCGACGGCCTTCAATCCGATCGCACAGGACATTGCGCATCGCGTGGAGAAAATTGTCAACGGCAAGGCCATGGTCATGGCCTCTGAAACGCTGTTCGGCATTCCGTCCACAGCCCACATTCTTGGCGGCGCCTGCATGGGCGAATCGGCCGAAACGGGCGTCATTGACAAAAACAACCGCGTTTTTAACTATCAAAATATGCTGATTTGCGACGGCAGCATGATTTCAGCCAACATCGGCGTGAATCCGAGCCTGAGCATCACAGCCATCAGTGAGCGCGCCATGAGCCTGATTCCGCCACGCTCGGACGCTTAAAAGGTATTGGCCAAGGGAAAATATCTAATAGTGTGTATATTTACTTGCCCGAAAATTTTCTTAAAATTCAAATCGCTGTCATTTTGGGCGGCCAAGAGCATGCCTTGACATTGCTCTAATCAATAAAACAGTTTTTTGGGTGTTAAACGCCTGAAAAACGATCTAAAATCATCCTTTCAAAGCATGAACCTGCACGAATATCAGGGCAAGGAATTACTCAAATCCTACGGCGTAAAAATCCAGGAAGGCATTGTTGCCTATTCTGCCAAAGAAGCCGAAGAAGCAGCCCGTCAACTTAAAACATTGTACAATTCCGACTGGTGCGTCATCAAAGCGCAAGTTCACGCAGGTGGTCGCGGCAAAGGCGGCGGTGTAAAACTCGCCAAAAGCCCCGAACAAGCCGGCGAACTCGCTGGCGCTATGATCGGAATGCGCCTGATTACGCCGCAGACATCCGCTGAAGGCAAATTAGTGCGTAAAGTGCTGGTCGCACAAGACGTGTTCTATCCCGGCGCAAGCGACCCTAAAGAATTTTACATCAGCATCCTGACCGACCGCGGTCGTGGTTGCAATGTGATCATGTACTCGCCTGACGGTGGTATGGACATCGAAAAGGTGGCCGAAGAAACGCCCGAACGCGTGTTTTTTGAAGCCGTTGATCCGCTGCTCGGTTTGCGTCCGTTTCAGGCGCAAAAAGTAGCCTTCAACCTCGGTCTGAGCGGTGGCGCTTTCAAAGAAATGGTGGATTTCGTACTCAAACTGTACGCAGCCTTCGTCGGTTCCGACGCCAGCCTGTTTGAAATCAACCCTTGCCTGAAAACTTCCGACGACCGCATCATCGCCGTTGACTCTAAAGTAACCCTCGACGAAAATGCGCTGTATCGCCATAAAGACCTCGAAGCCCTCCGCGACAAGGACGAAGAAGATCCGGCAGACGTCGAAGCACAGGAATACGACCTGAACTATGTAAAACTGGACGGAAACGTCGGTTGCATGGTGAATGGCGCGGGCCTGGCGATGGCTACGATGGACCTGATTAAACTCTCTGGTGGCGAACCCGCCAACTTCCTCGACGTAGGCGGTACGGCTGATGCGCAGCGTGTCGAAAATGCCATGCGCTTCATCCTGAAAGACCCGAACGTAAAAGCCATCCTGATCAATATTTTCGGTGGTATCGTTCGTTGCGACCGCGTAGCCCAAGGCGTCGTTGATGCTTATCGCGCCATCGGCGAAATTCCGGTTCCGGTGATCGTTCGCCTGCAAGGCACCAATGCCGACATCGCCAAAAAGATCATTGACGAGTCAGGTCTCAAAGTCATGGGCGCTGTCGAATTCCAGGAAGCAGCCGATCTGGTTGAGAAAGCCTTGAATTGATTAATTCAGTTTGAATAATATAGCCGTCTCATGAGCATTTACTCACGAGACGGCTTTTTTGTGTAACTGGTTAGGTCGCTCCCATTTTGGTCAAAAAAGGTCTATTTTAGGCCACTCTTCGCCGTTTTCATCGTCCGATGCGCTGCATCGAACTCAGAAAAGCGGCTTGATTGACCTAAAATCGCCTACTTTTTTGATCCAAAACCGCTGACCTAACCAGTTACTTTTTTGTGTCATTACCGGCCGACTTGAATCAATCGTTTTGACACGACGGTTTTTCCACTAATAACCCTCATTTCATAAAAACCATCGGTGCGCATGAGCGGAATATCAACCTGGTCTTGGTTTTTCAATTCGCGCTCAAAAATCAGTCGCCCTTGTCCGTCGAATAATTCCAGCCGCCCTTGTGTGGGCAATCCTGACACCGTCCAGCCCGATGCCGACGGATTGGGCCAGACATTCAGTTGTTGTTCAGGTTGATCCTTGACAGCCGAGGCGTCACAGACCAGTTCGTTTAATTTTTTCCATAACTCC
>JADZBJ010000016.1 GCA_020852155.1 Saprospiraceae bacterium
ACCGCCCACCCCCGTTGGGGGGCTCTAGGTGGGGCCTACGGTCGCCCGCCGAAGGGGGTTGGGCGGTACTTGGACCCGCAACCAATCATGTAACTCCCTAAGAAATGACGAAAAGCAATATTTTTTTGCGACAGGCTTTTTTTATAGCATATCCGGGCTTTTCCCGATGTACGTAATTTCTCATCACACTACTGGATATTTCCCGCTGATGCCGAAAATACCCGGTAAAATGCTTCTCCACAATGAAAAAAATCAAGATTTCGCTCATCCTTTTGTTGCTCGCCACAGGGTGCTTGCTGGCTCAGGATACCCTGAATGTCTGGACGCCACCGCAATACCCCGAAATCACGGATGAAAAATACAAGAACTACCGGATCCTGTTGAAAAACAGCCAATACTGGATTGAAAACGGTTACGGTGATGTTGCCAAGTTTGCCCATAACAACAAATTTGTGGCTTATATGCACTTACATGCCCCTGCTGATACTTTTTCAAAATATCTCCATGAAGCCATTAATTTCAGTCCGGTATATCAGTGTCAGAGCATTATTGAAAATCGTAAGGTGCATAAAATTGATACATTTATCATAAAGCCTTATCAATATGAATGGCATTGCGCAATTGAGCGCTGCGAAAACTACCTAAAGTCGCGGAATGAAGACCTGATGCAAACGATGTCGCGTCTTAAACAGAACGATCGTTCGATACGTGAAGACCTCAAGCGAATGGGCAATCCGGCCTATGAAAACGCGAGCCCCTACGTTCGTACGCTATGGATAAAACAATCAGCCCTCGATTCAATCAACCAGATTGAACTGGAAAAAATCATCGAAAAATATGGCTACCCCGGCCGAGACCTGGTTGGAACTGTTCTGGAAGATGCCGCTTTTTACGTCATTCAACACGCTCCGGTGGAATACCAGAAAAAATATTTTCCAGTCGTCAAGAAGGCGGCTATGGAGAAGCAAATTGAGGCTCAATTATATGGTTATCTGCTTGATCGGATACTGATGCACGAAGGTAAAAAGCAGATTTTCGGCACTCAGGCTGTTTATAACAAGGAAACACATCGCCTGGAAATCTATCCGATCTCAGACATGAAAGGACTCCGAGACCTCAGGGAGTTCATGGGCATGGACTCCCTCGAAGAATACATGGAATCAATGGGGGTAAAAGTGATTCAAAAGTAGGTACCGCCGAACCCCGTTCGGCGACCAAACGTACCGCCGAACCCCGTTCGGCGTGCAAACGTAGGCCGAACCCCGTTCGGCGTGCAAACGTACCGCCGAACCCCGTTCGGCGTGCAAACGTAGGCCGAACCCCGTTCGGCGTGCAAACGTAGGCCGAACCCCGTTCGGCGTGCAAACGTAGGCCGAACGTAGAGTCGCCGAACGGGGTTCGGCGGTACTTATTGATTACACGCTTTGACAAACGCAACGAACAGCGGGTGCGGGTTTTCGACGGTGCTTTTCAGTTCAGGGTGAAACTGCACGCCCACAAACCAGCGGTGGCCTTGCAGTTCGACGATCTCGACCAGGTTTGATTCCGGGTTGACGCCGGTGGGCGTCATTCCAGCTTTTTCAAATTGTTCGAGGTAGTGGTTATTGAACTCCCAGCGGTGGCGGTGGCGTTCGCTAATGTGCTGATTTTTATAGGCTTCGTGCGCTTTTGATTTTTTCTTGAGTTCGCAAGCGTAAGCGCCGAGGCGCATGGTGCCGCCTTTTTGCGTAATGTTTTTCTGATTGGCCATCATGTCAATCACCGGATGAGGCGTGTTCGGGTTGACTTCCGTAGAAGAAGCGCCATTCAGGCCGAGCACATTGCGGGCAAACTCCACACAAGCCGTTTGCATGCCAAGGCAAATACCAAAGAACGGAACATTGTTTTCACGGGCATAGCGAATAGCGGTCAACTTGCCTTCAATGCCGCGTTCGCCAAAGCCCGGTGCGACGAGTATACCTTGCAGGTTGGACAGGAATTTGCTCACGTCCTTGTAACTACCTTCGAGGTCTTCGGCGTGAATAGGCACGACGCGCACCTTGCACTCATTCATAGCGCCTGCGTGGACAAATGCCTCGTAAATAGATTTATAGGCGTCCGGCAATTCATTGTATTTTCCGATCAGACCAATTCGAACTTCCGATAGCGGGTTTTTGAGTTTTCCAAGGAAATTTTTCCACGAATTCAGGTTCGGCTCTTTGGTGTCTTTCAGGTGCAGTTTTGAAATGACCACCTGATCGAGTCGCTCTTTCAGGAGCATGAGTGGCACATCGTAGATACTTTCTGCATCGAGGGCTTCGATGACAGAAGCCGTTTCGACATTGCAGAATTGCGCCAGTTTGCGGCGTATTTCTATGCCCAGCGGGTGCTCGGTACGGCAGGCCAGGATGTCGGGTTGTACGCCGAGGCTCAACAATTCCTTGACGGAGTGCTGGGTGGGTTTTGTTTTCAGTTCTTTGGCCGCATTCAGAAACGGCACCAGCGTCAGGTGAATGACCAGCGAGTGTTCGCGACCGAGTTCCCAACGCAGCTGGCGCACGGACTCGACGTAGGGCAACGATTCAATATCGCCTACAGTGCCGCCCAATTCGGTAATAACGATGTCAAACTGACCGGTTTGGCCCAGCAGCAACATTCGCTTTTTTATTTCGTCGGTGATGTGCGGAATGACCTGTACCGTTTTCCCCAAATAAGCCCCTTCGCGCTCCTGATTGATGACGGTTTGATAGATACGTCCGGTCGTGACGTTGTTGGCCTGCGACGTGGGTGTATTCAGGAATCGCTCGTAGTGACCGAGGTCGAGGTCCGTTTCAGCGCCGTCGTCCGTGACGTAGCACTCGCCATGCTCATACGGATTGAGCGTGCCGGGGTCTACATTGAGGTAGGGGTCGAATTTTTGAATGGTGACAGAGAAGCCGCGAGCCTGTAAAAGTTTAGCGAGCGATGCGCATAGAATGCCTTTGCCGAGCGAAGAAGTGACGCCGCCCGTAACAAAAATATATTTAGTCATTGTGTCAAGGAGCAGGGTGACATTCAAGCCTGTTGACTCATGCGGCCCTGCAAAATTTGTTACGGGATGCAAAGGTACGCCAGCGACAGGCGGCATCAAAGGCAAGGCGTTTTTTTATGGGAACAAAAGACAGGTTTTGTTGCAACGAGGTGTTTTTCGCAGGTTTTTATCGAAAAACAATACTCTGTACGCTACTTCGATACTGTTTTGCGTTTAAGAGGCAGACTTGTTCAAGGCTTGGCACGGCCTTTGCGCCTTTTTTGCCACTTTTCAATCAAAACAATATACTTATATGAGATTTTCTGGTATTTGCAGCGGGTTAGCCCTGATAACGCTATGGCCTGCAGCGGGCCTGATGGCGCAAAAGGACGCCCCCATTGTATTGCAAAACCCGTCTTTTGAAGGAACGCCGACTTCGGGCAGTTCTACTTTACCTTTCACCCTGCCAGGCTGGCATGACTGCGGCCCGGGGAATGAATCGCCTCCGGATATTCAACCCAACCAGTTCGGCGTGTCCATGACGCCCAAACATGGCAATTCTTATTTGGGGCTGGTCGTGCGCAAGAAAGAAACATGGGAAAGCGTTGGTCAGCGGTTAAGCCGCCCGTTGGAAAAGGATCAATGTTACGAGTTGAGCATGGATTTATGCAAATCCGACCACTATGTCAGCCCTGTATCTGCCGATTCAGGTGCGCCGACTTCGAATTTCGTCACCCCTGCCAAACTGATTATCTGGGGCGGAAACGGTTTTTGCGACAAAGCGGAAGTTCTGTTTGAAACCTCTGTGATCACGCATACACGCTGGCTGACCTACAACTTTCGCCTGCACCCGAAAAAAGGGAATTACTCGTATATCATGTTCGAGGCATATTACAGGACACCCGTGCTGTTTCCTTATGACGGTAATATCCTGCTGGACAATGCCTCTGCAATCAAACCCATAGAGTGTAATCCTGAATTGATGGTGGCCAAAGAGCGCGCAAAAGAGAAGTCCAAACCAGGCACTGCCAAGGGCGGCGCCTCAGCCCGTCCTGTTGACGCCACAAAAGTGGATTCACCGAAAGTAAAACCTGCTGAAACGCCCGTAGCAGCAACCAACATGACCAAAAGCCTGAAAAAAGGCCGCGTTTACCGTCTCGACAAGGTATATTTTGACATTGATAAATATGATGTCAAGCCCGAGTGCGAACCGCAACTGGAGGAACTATTTAATTATCTGGCGAATAATCCGGAAGTTAGTATTGAAATTGGCGGCCACACCAATAATCTGCTAAAAGTGGAAAAAAGAGCGATCGAACTTTCCACCAATCGCGCTAAATCCGTGGCAGACTGGTTGATCAATCACGGTATTCAGTCTTCGCGCATTACATACGTCGGCTATGGCTGGAAATATCCTATCGAACCCAACACCACGCCCGAAGGACGCCGCAAAAATCAGCGCGTAGAAGTAAAAATCCTCGGCGGTTTTTAATGCTCGCCGTTACTTACTGTAAAAAAGAAAGCCCGCGCCTCGCAACCTTGAGAAAGGATGAGTGACGCGGGCTTTTCATTTTCGGGCGTCAGATGAATCTTCTAAACCTCCTTATTCTCCCATCACTTTCCACTTGATATTGCAACCGCCGGAGGGGCGTTGCGGAGCAGGAACAGCATCTCCTTTTAATACCGCATCAAGGGCTGCGCGCAGGTCAGCGCCATCCGACTCAACCGGATTGCGTTTGGGGCGACTGGCGTCTAATTGTCCGCGATATGCCAGCCTCAATTCATGATCGAACACATAAAAATCAGGCGTACAAGCGGCATCATATTGCCGGGCAACCTCCTGCGTGGCGTCAAACAAGTACGGAAAAGTATAGCCGACTTCCTGTGCATGCGCAGGCATTCGTTCGGGCGAATCGTCTGGGTACGCATCCGCGTCATTGCTGTTAATGCCGACAAAAGCAACGCCCAATGGCTCGTATGCTTCCACGATCTGTACAATCTGCGGATTGATGTACAACACATAAGGGCAATGATTGCAAAGGAACATAATTACTGTTGCCTTACGGCCGGCAGCAATGTCTGCCAGATGCACTGACCGACCCGTCGAAGGATCGAGCAGTGAAAATTCAGGAGCCGTCGTGCCCAACGGCAGCATATTCGATTCTGTATAAGCCATTTTTGAAGTTGTTAGATTGCTCGCTGGCGCTCGCGTTTGAGTGGCGCTGCGCGCCGTTTGAAATTGTTTGATGTGGTTAGATTGCTCGCTGACGCTCGCGTTTGGGTGGCGCTGGCGCGCCGTTTGAAATTGTTTGAATGCTCGCTGGCGCTCGCGTTTGAAATTGTTTGAAATTGGTTTTGAAAAGTATCTTGAGGGTTAAGCCGCATTCGAAATTTTAACAAATAACCAAATAACCATTAAAAACACTCCGCATTGATCCCCAATACAAAATACTCGATGATATGAATTTCGGCGGCCAGGTCAGCGCCTTCGAAGCCGGTGATGTCGCTGTCGCGCACCTGATTCCGATATTGTTGCAGCAACGGGCCGCTGAGTGGAATGTATGACCAGTGCCATTTTTCTTCGTGATATCCGTGCGGGCGACCAGCCGTATAAGGTTGACAAAAACCGTATTCGTGAGCATGTTGAGCCAGCCATTGATAGACTTTTTCGTAGCGCCCGCCTTTTTCAAAAGCCTCATTATTGAGGTCGTTCAAGTCAATATCAGTCCCCCAGTGGTGGCGTGATGAACCCGGCATGGATGAATATTCCAGAATTTTCAGCGCCCTGGCAGAACGCTGCGGCGCATCTTTGGCAAAACGTTTCCATTTGCCCTCCCAGATGGCTTTTTGCTGATTGAAATTGCGCGTAGAGGAGATGATTTGCAGTTGCACGCCTTCCTTTTTTGCGGCTTCGTACATTTTTTTGAAAGCCTCCATCGCTTCACGACGCAGCCGCATATCCGGCCGGTGTGTATAGGGTTTTTCGACAGCCACAAAATCAGGATGAGTGGCCGGGTCAAAAC
>JADZBJ010000017.1 GCA_020852155.1 Saprospiraceae bacterium
AAAATGAGCACTACTGTTTGGCCAGATCCTTCGCTTTGCTCAGGATGACAACTTTTTGAGGTTGGGACGATGGCCTTTCAAATCCCCAAATCAACAAATCCCCAAATCAATAAAATTTGTCATGCTGAACGCAGTGAAGCATCTGCTACCCGCGAAGCGAAAATGAGCACTACTGTTTGGCCAGATCCTTCGCTTTGCTCAGGATGACAACTTTTTGAGGTTGGGACGATGGCCTTTCAAATAACCAAATCCCCAAATAACCAAATAACCAAATCAACAAATAACCAAATCCTCAATCATTTAACTTCAACACCTTCAGGAACGCTTCCTGAGGCACTTCGATCGAACCGAACTGCTTCATTCGTTTCTTACCTTCCTTCTGCTTTTCAAGCAGTTTCATTTTACGCGAAATATCACAGCCATAACACTTGGCCGTTACGTATTTGAGAAGCGCGGAGAGCGTTTCACGAGCGATAACCTTTTGGCCGATGGCAGCCTGAATGGCAATCTGGAACTGTTGACGCGTCAATAATTCCTTCAATTTTTCACACATCCTGCGGCCCATGTATTCCGCTTTGCTGCGGTGTACCAATGCCGATAATGCGTCAATTTGCTCGCCGTTCAGTTTGATGTCGAGTTTAACGACGTCTGTTTCGCGGTAGTCCAAGATATGATAGTCGAACGACGCATAACCGCGCGTCAGGGATTTCAGTTTGTCGTAGAAGTCAAACACGATTTCCGCCAGCGGCATGTGGAAAATCATTTCCAGGCGCGTAGGCGTCAGGTAGTGTTGCTTGATAAGGATGCCGCGTTTATCCAGGCACAACGTCATGATATTGCCGATATAATCCGGCTTGGTGATGATTTGAGCGTAGATATAAGGCTCTTCAACCGATTGCAGGTGATTCGGGTCAGGCAATTCGGTCGGTTGGTGTACCCTGAAACGCTCGCCTTTGGCATCCGTAGCAAAGTACGGAACGTTGGGTACTGTGGTAATGATGTCCTGATCGAACTCGCGGGCGAGGCGCTCCTGAACGATTTCGAGGTGCAACATTCCGAGGAACCCGCAGCGGAAACCAAAGCCGAGGGCTGTGGATGTTTCCGGTTCGAACACCAGCGAGGCGTCGTTCAATTGCAGTTTTTCCATGGCGTCGCGCAGGTCTTCAAAATCGTCGTTATCCAGCGGATAAACACCGGCGAAAACCATCGGCTTGACATCTTCAAAACCTTTCACCGGCTCGATGCACGGCCGCGCTAAGTGTGTCAGGGTATCCCCTACTTTGATTTCGCGGCTCACTTTAATGCCCGTGATGACGTAGCCAACCATGCCTGCTTCCAGTATGCCGGTATCCTGCATACCCAATTTCAGTACACCGACTTCATCGGCAGTTACTTCCTTTCCGGTATTGTAAAATTTGATTCGGTCGCCTTTGCGCAACGTGCCGTTCATGATACGCACGTAAGCCACTACCCCGCGGAAGGAGTTGAAAACCGAGTCGAAAATCATGGTTTGCAGCGGCGCTTCCGGGTCGCCTTTTGGCGCCGGGATGCGTTCGATAACGGCTTCCAGAATATCCTGAATGCCAATACCTGAACGGCCCGATGCCGGAATCACGTCTTCGCGGTCGCAACCGATCAAATCCATGAGTTGGTCCTGCGTTTCTTCGAGCATGGCCGTTTCCATGTCCACCTTGTTGGCGATCGGAATGATTTCCAGGTCGTGCTCGACAGCGAGATACAGGTTGCTGATCGTTTGAGCCTGAATACCTTGCGTCGCATCCACCAGCAACAAAGCGCCTTCGCAGGCGGCGATGGAGCGGCTCACTTCGTAGGAGAAGTCAACGTGGCCCGGCGTGTCAATCAGGTTCAGGATATATTCCTGCCCGTCTTTGACGGAAGTATAACGCATCTGAATGGCGTGGCTCTTGATGGTGATGCCGCGCTCGCGCTCCAGGTCCATGTTGTCCAGGGCCTGATCCTGCATATCCCTTTTGCTGATCGTGTTGGTATATTCCAGCAAACGGTCGGCCAGGGTACTTTTGCCGTGGTCAATGTGCGCTATGATGCAGAAATTGCGTATATTTTTCATTAATTAAATTTGCCGTGGGTAAACCTCGGTGCGAGGGGCGCAAAAATACTCAAATTTCGCGCGGCTTTTCTCGCCACAGGCTTTAATTTTTAAGGAATCGTGAAAATTTTTATTTTGAAAGGTTGCCAACTGGCAGAGATTTTACTCAGATTTGCCTGTTATTTTTGAATGTCGTAAAATATTGTTTTCCAGTCAGTCATGACCTATACCGAAACGCTTGATTACATGTACGCCCGTTTGCCGATGTTTCACCGGCAAGGGCCGTCGGCGTACAAGAAGGATTTGACCAACACGCTGGCGCTATGCGAACGCGCCGGAAATCCGCATAAAAAACTGCTTTGCATTCATGTCGCAGGCACCAACGGCAAGGGTTCGGTGAGTCATTTTCTGTCGGCCTGGTGCCAGTCGCTGGGCCTGAAAACAGGCCTGTACGTCAGTCCGCACTACAAAGATTTTCGGGAGCGCATCAAGGTTGACGGGCGGTACATTTCCCGCAAACGCGTGGTGGATTTTGTAACGCGCCACCGCGACGACATTGAGGAAATTCAGCCTTCTTTTTTTGAAATGTGCGTCGTCATGGCTTTCGATCATTTCGTGCGTGAAGCAGTGGATATCGCCATCATCGAAGTGGGTTTGGGCGGCCGCTTAGACAGCACCAATGTCATCACGCCCCTGCTGAGTGTGATCACCAACATCAGTTT
>JADZBJ010000018.1 GCA_020852155.1 Saprospiraceae bacterium
CAGTTAATTGAGTCAGCAAAACATCTTGAAAAAGCCGGTTATATATTACTGACCCTTGGTACCGCTCAAGTATTTGAGTGGCGAGAAACCGGAAAACTTGTGGCAAATAACCACAAGTTCGCAGCATCACAATTCAATGAACGCATGCTGTCTGTTGCTGAAATTGAGGAACATCTGCATGATGTCATTGAAAGAATACTGACGGTCAATCCTGATTGTAAAATAATACTGACGGTCAGTCCGGTAAGGCATTTGAGAAAGGGTGCTGTTGAAAATCAAAGAAGTAAATCGCGCTTGATCCTTGCCTGTGAAACACTGTCAACGCATTTTACGCAATGTGTTTACTTTCCGGCTTACGAACTGCTGATGGACGACCTGAGGGATTATCGTTTTTATGCCGACGACTTGTTGCACCCATCGGCTTTAGCGATTGATTACGTCAGGGAATTTTTTTTCAAAACCTTTGTGCGTGAGTCATCGCAGCAACTGGCCGAAGAGATCAGTAAAATCATTTTTGCCGCGAGGCATCGCCCATTCAGAATAGATACACCTGAACATCAATCATTTGTCAGGCAACAAATCAACAACATTGAAAAAATAACTGGCAAATACCCTGATCTAAATTTCACATCCGAACTTGAACATTTCAAAGCACAAATCAGCACTTAAAGCATATGACAAATAAAATTTTTTGGTCAGGACTCGCCTTGATCACAGTAGCCGTGACAGTGCTGTTGATCATCCTCACAACCTGGGTAATGCCAGCCTTGACTGTTCATAATGGATTCGGGGGACTTTGTGTTGCGCTGTTTGTATTGATTAGTGTATTCTTGTATTGGGCTGCGCAAAATGCTATCAAAAGCACGAATAAGTTTGCATTTAGCAACCTGATTTCGGTGTCTGTTTTTGGTAAAATGGTCTTCGCGCTAGGCTTTTTGTTTGCTTATCAAAAAATGGCCCATCCAACAGATCAGGGCTTTGTGGGCATCTTCCTGTTAAACTATGTCGTCTATACCATTTTTGAAGTGTGGTTTATGACCAAGTTGGCAAGAAGTAAATAAAAAAGCCTTTGTACTGTATCAACTGAGTACAAAGGCTTTTAAAGCAATAGAATTGTTGCGACAATTCTACGAATGTCAATTATTTGGATTCCAGGATTTTCTTTAGATTGTTCAAGGACATATCAAATTCTTTTCCGATCATGCCTTCCATGTCCATCATGACGATCATGAGGTTCATTGGGTAATTTATCTCGCCCTGCATGCCCCAGGCAACATCCGTTTGAGCACCGTTGGCTGTCGTGGTTATATAGGTTGGCGAAGCATCTGTATTATCGAATTTCAGTTCAAGATCAACTCGTTTGTTATCCGACAGGGATTTAATCGTTTGCGATCCATTGCCGACCTTGGTGCTTGTCCAACTCACTGAAGAGCCTAATTCACCGTCGTTGCCCGTGTAAGTATGCTTGATATTCGGGTCCATGGAATTCCAGGTAACCCAGTTGTTTTGATTCCGCAGATTCTTGACATAATCGTAAACGACCGAATCCGGCGCATTGATGACAATTTTACGCTCAACCTGATATTGTTTTCTGACAAACAAAGCAGCAATCAACAGGAGAGCAAATAGCCCGATTACACCAAGGCCGATTTTTTTTAAAATAGACATAACAGAAATGGGTGAAAGGTGAAAACTGAGGGCAAAAGTAACAAAAAAGTTTTTAAATAAAACAAATTGTTTATTAAAAAATGTTGTATTTATAGTTGGTTAGGTCAGCGGGTAGTGGCATTTTTTAAGTTGTGTGCTGATACTATACAACCTCCACAAGGGTTCAAGGCGATATTATCGTGCTAAGTACTGGCCGCATCGCCAATAATTTTTCTCGATGAGGATGAGTTTTGGCTTTGAATCCTTGTAGCCATTCTTTTGCCAGGTCTTCATAGATTAATGTATAAATACCTGACATCGGGGATGTTAAAAACAGCATGATCAGTTTAAAATTGTCCATGATGTATCCGGCAATTATTCCAGTCATAGAATAAAATAAACCCAGTAAAAAAGTCAAACCCAACACCGCAGATGTATGGAATTCAGGCTTTTTGACGAGTTTTTTAGATAATATTCGAACAAGCAATCGTACTGGATAAGTCAATAACCACGTAACGATAAAAGGCACGAAACCCAGGATTACGAGTAATGTACGATTCATTGACGTGAATTCGGGCTGCACTATTGCGCTGTCAGTCAGTTTGACTTTTTGCAGTTCTTCAAAATAGTTTTGGCAGGCAGTTTTTAATTCACCTTTGGATGCTTCATCCATTTTATTCAAACTTTCCAGGAGCAATCTTTCTGAATTGAATGCTGGATGATTGTGCGAAATACAACCGATTGGGCTTTCATAATGGTCGCTTTGATGTAACATCAATAACTGGTCAGCCAATTGGTCATCCATCTTGTTTTCGATGTGATAACATAATTGTTTCAATGCACCTCGAACATCATTGCAAAGACGATTGATGGCAAATGCAGGTTCTGTTTCTGCTGCCGGGAAATAGTCTTTTACGAAAATCGGTTGACCTACATTAATTCTGGCAATATCGCGCATCCGTACACCATCGTGGTACGCGCAACCGACAGGTATAATTTGTAAGTCCTCCTGTTTTAAATCAGTATAGCTACCGAATGCTATTCGAGCAAAGCCCTTTTGAAGCGTTATCACACGTTTGTCCAGGTGGTGTTCTCCTTCCACGAAAATATTCACGACATTTCTTTGGCGCATTCTCTCCTTGCAATATTCAAAAACACTGTCGTTCCTATTGCCTTGAGAATATCCATCCCGTTTTCTATACACCGGAAACATATTGAACTGCCTGAAAAGCCAGTCCATAAAAGGCTTTTCAAAAACATCACCGCGAGTCATATTATACACAGGCGGAGCAAAATTGATAGTGAAAAAAATTGGATCTATAAATGCTGTCGGGTGATTCGCAGCAAGAATTACAGGTGAATTAACAGGTATTCCTTCGGAATTATTTACATGTATTTTCCTGAAAATCATCTTGTATATCCAGGACAAAGAATTGGATACCGGATAATACAGAAAACCGTCGCTTTTGGCAAAATGTCTTAATAGCATGGGGCAAAAGTACCAAAACCGGATTTCTTCACCCACTCAAAACAAATCTGGAAATAAGTATCTCAACGGTCAAAACGATGAAGGTTATAACGCTGGATAATACCAATCAACTTTTCAGCATAGCTGCGGTCCGTGGCATAACCTACCGATTCCAGACCAAAGGCCCACTGACGATAATCCGAGCCGTATTTCTGCAAGCGCCTGTAACGACCGCTGGCCAACAGCTTGCTGTGTTCACGCCAACTTTCCCAGGGTGACTCGAATTTTCTGAAAAAATCTTTGTGCGTATCGTCCGTAAAATTCGAACAGTGCCCCTTTTTACACCTTCTGGAAAAACACTTGATACCAAAGTGATTATTGTTGTTCTTGGCCAACTTGCTTGTGCCGGCTCTGCTCTCAATTAAACCCTGGGCCAATGAAATACTCGCAGGAATACGGAACTGTGCCATTTCCTTTTGGGCAATCGGCCCGAAACGTTCGATGTAATCTTTGACCTGATCATCATACAATTCGCTGGCACTCACCGGAGCGGCTTCATTACTGCTTTTCCAGCGGTTGGCCCTGGGGGTAGATTTACTACTGCTGATATCCAGGGATGTTTCTGTTGCAAAACCGTTGTGATCGGCAGTTTGAAACACTATTGGTTGCACCGGCGACGAGTTGGAAAGCAAAAGCCAACCTGCCATTCCCACAAGTCCACCATTTAGCGCGACCCGTGGCGTTACCAAGCCAAAAGTGTATTTTTTGGATTGGTATCTTAATGCAATGAGGGAGCGGCGGAAACGCGTCCACATCAGCCGCATCAAATCCGGCAAGGGAAGGTTTTCTGCGGGTATTCCTTTTCGATTTGACTGGATGATTCCGCCATCTACGTGATGTGCGTTTTCTCTGCGCGTACGTTGCGAAGTAGTATGCCTGCGGGCAAAATCAAATTCCTGCTGAGATGTTTCCGTTGCTGAGTACCATTTTGTCTTTCCCATAACGGCGGCGAGTAAGTTGAAAATGAAAATTGACTGTGCTTTTCAACTTTCATAAAAGCACAGTGCAAAGATAAAACAAAATGTTTTTATTTTAAAACAAATTGATTTATTTTTTTCAACTTTTTTCAGGCCGTTTTTGGGCGCGATTTGCGAGCGTTTTTTGGCCTGTTTTAGCCTCCGATTTTTGACAGCATTTGGCGGGCCAATTGATTGTTCGGCTCCAGGCTTAATGCTTGTTGGTATGCCGCTTTGGCGTCGTCTTTTTTTCCGAGATTAAATAGTGCATTTCCGCGCAAGAGATACATCTGGCCGGTTTTTACACCTTTTGATATGGCTTCGTCGGTTTTGGCTAATGCTTTATCAGGTTGTCCGGCGGTATTCAAGGCATCAATATAGGCTGGAACG
>JADZBJ010000019.1 GCA_020852155.1 Saprospiraceae bacterium
AAGTGTTTCTAAAATTAGCCTCTACTTCAAAAATCAGGGCTTAATAAACTTAGGTCGAAGGTTAAAGGTGGAGGGGCGAGGGTTTTGGGGTTGGTTTTTAAAGACATGATGACTCTTTTCTTTAAAAAACGCCCTCAACCTTCAGCCATTTACCCTTTGCCCAGGTTTTTAACGCAATTCATCATTCATCATTTATCATTACTAATCCGGGTTATGCGCACTTTTTTAGCCTTTATTCGAAAGGAATTCCGACATGTCATGCGTGACCGTCGCAGTTTGTTTGTCATCATTGGCATGCCCGTGACGATGTTGCTGTTGTATGGCTTTGCTTTGAGTAACGAGGTGAAAAATTCCAAAATCGCCATTCTTGACCTGTCGAAGGATGACGTGACCGCTCAACTGATCGAGCGCCTCGACGCCAGCCGCTATTTCACGGTGGCTGAATACATCAACACACCCGAACAGGCCGATGCGCTTTTCCGTCAGGGCAAGGCGCGTGCCGCGGTGGTTTTTCAGGAGGGTTTTCAAAAGCATTTGCAGCAAACCAACAGCGCTTCGGTGCAAATCATCGCCGACGCAGCCGACACCAATACGGGCAATACAGTCGCATTTTACATCGCCAATGTATTTCGGGAATATCAGAATGAATTGCTGGAGCAGCAGAAAATGCCCTACCGCATTCAGATTGAAACCCAAATGGCCTACAACCCGCAATTAAAAAGCGCCTTCAATTTCGTGCCCGGCGTGATGGTGCTGGTGCTGATTCTGCTTTGCGCCATGTTGACGGCGGTGGCCATTGTACGGGAAAAAGAACTGGGTACCATGGAACTCATCCTCGTGTCGCCTGCGCGCCCCTGGATGATGATTCTGGCCAAGGCTTTTCCTTTTTTATTGATCGGGATGATTAACGTGGGCGTTATTCTGACTCTCTCGTACACCGTCATGGGGCTGCCGATGCGCGGCAATCTGTTGCTTTTGCTGGCCGAATGCGGTTTGTTTGTCCTGCTGGCCCTGTCGCTGGGTTTGCTCATCAGCACCCGCACCAATTCGCAGCAAATCGCCTTGTTTATTTCATTGGTTGGTTTGATGCTGCCTTCGCTGGTTTTCAGCGGCTTTATGTTTCCGCTGGAAAATATGCCCAAACCGATGCAGGTAATCAGTCACATCATCCCGACGCGCTATTTTTTCATTATCCTGAAAAATATCATGATTAAAGGACTCGGCTGGTCGTATGTCTGGAAAGAAACCCTCATCATGGCTGGCATCACCCTTTTCTTTCTGGGCATGGCTGTCCGTTCGTTTAAAGTAAGGCTTTAGTGGTTGTTTAAAATTCCCTCACTGGCTCAAAAAGTCATCTTATGTTAGCAGCATTAATTAACAAGGAGTTCAGGCAAATATTCAGGAACCCGAACATCATCCGCATGATGATCATCGCGCCTGTGTTTCAGCTCATTCTGATTCCATTGGCAGCGGATTTTGAGGTGAAAAATATCAATCTGGCGGTGCTGGATTACGATCATTCCACGTATTCGCAAAAGATCGTGAATCGCATGACCGCATCCGGTTATTTCCACCTCGTGGAATATGCGACGAATGAAGCGGCGGCACAATCAGCGCTCGACCACGGGCGGGCTGATCTGGTGCTTGAAATTCCGAGCCAGTTTGAAAAAACGCTCGTTCGGGAAGACGAGGCAACGCTGCACCTGCGTGCCGATGCCGTGAACGGCGTAAAAGCCGGATTGGCCATGAACTACGGCGGACAAATCATCTCGGCGGTGAACAATGAAATTCGACTCGATTTTGTGCAGTTGCCCCGATTTAACCCGATGCCGCTGATAGACATCAACACGCGTTTCTGGTACAATCCCGACTTTAATTATCGGCATTTCATGGCGCCGGGCATTCTGGCCTTGCTCCTGACGATGGTCGGCTCGATGATGAGCGCGCTGAATATTGTGCGCGAGCGCGAGATCGGCACGATGGAACAAATGAACGTGACGCCCGTGAAAAGTTGGCAGTTTCTGCTGGCCAAACTCATTCCTTTCTGGCTGATCGGACTGGTTTCTCTGACGATTGGCCTGGTGGTGTGCTTTGTCCTGTTTGGCATTATATCGGCCGGGAGTTACCTGACTATTTATTTGTTCGCCATGGCTTACCTGGTGGCGGCGCTGGGCATTGGCCAATTGATTGCGGCCTTTTCCGACACGCAGCAACAGGCCACGTTGTTCTCGTTCTTTTTCATGATGATGTTCGTGCTGATGAGCGGCCTGTACACGCCCATTGAAAGTATGCCCGGCTGGGCGCAGGTCATGGCCTGGCTCAATCCCGTTTCCTATTTTGTGGATGTGATGCGTTCTGTGGTGTTAAAAGGCAGTACATTATATGATTTGAAGCGTCATTTTATGGCCATTGGCGCTTTTGCTGTGGTGTTTAATACGCTGGCTGTTCTGGCCTATCGAAAGAGAGCCGCGTGAACGCGGATTACGCGGATATCTTTGAAAACGCGGATTACGCGGATATCTTTGATTTACGCGGATTTTCTTAGTGTTTCTTCGTGCTCCTTCGTGCCTTCGTGGTGAAAAATCGAATCAATCGGATTTAATCGAATCAATCGAATCAATCTCCTTTCTTTGCTGTGAAAAATTGAATCTATGCGCCTGATTTTTATTCTTGCCTGTTTGTGTGTTGTTCAAAGTGTTTCTGCCCAGAAAATGCTCTTGCTGGAGCGGGCCAATCGCGCCAAAACCAACAAATTATACATTGGCGATCAATTAAAATTTCGCCTGAACGGGCCTGAAAATTATTGGTATTCCCGCCGGATAGAAGATATTTTTCCTGAAAAAAAGTCCCTGAAACTGGATAACTACCTCGTACACGTGGACAGCATTTCCCACCTGCGACTGCCGGCGCGTCCTGTGCCCAGGATTATCGGCGGGACGTTGTTTACGTTTGGTTCGAGTCTGTTGTTTGCCTTGGGCGTAGCGCGGATTTACAATGAAGGAAATGTCAATTATCCGCCCTTGCTGGCTACGGCTGGCGGCTCGTTGGGTTTGGGATTTCTGTTGGCCAAACCGCGCAAACTGCACATGGGCAAGAAGTATCGTTTGAGGCCCATTGAAATCAAATTTCCAGCGCCGTTGATACCGCCGCCGCCGGGGGGAGAGTGAACGCGAGGCGGAGCCTCGCGCGAGCGGGTTTTTTGGGGCTGGTTATCCTTCTGGACTGATCCTTATTTGATTTAGGTAGGTTCTTAACAGGGTTGAACTAATTCTTATTAAGGTTGGGTTGATCTTTGTTTGGTTTGGGTTGATTCTTGTTAAGGTTGGAATGGTACTTATAAGGGTTGACCTTCATATATAACCGACTTCTAACGCTTGCAAGCCACACAAGCGTTAGAAGTTGTTGGATGAAGGGAATTGGATGGCATCGTGCCTGAAGTTGATCTTTTTTACTGTTTCCTATCTCACAATTTTATTAAGTTTTCGTCCAATATTCTGAGTTAATATTTTATTGATAAATCTGTCATGTAACATTCGATTCGGTAAAGTGCTTAACAATACTTCACATGCTTCTTTAAAAATTCGCTCACATTCAACCATATCATTCAATTTTTCAATGATTGGTTGGCAATACTTTTCAAATGCTTTATCGTTCATGAACTTGGGCTTCTCTCTTGTCTCCGCAAGTAACCTAAACGTCAGTAATAAGAGAAACTTTGCTTTTTTAAATTGGCTGTCAAGAATATTTACTCTAAATAAATATTCAAGACGATGATAGGCAAGCGCGCTCATATAATATGGAGCGCATTCATGATTGTCTGCAAAGATAAATTTGCCAGTCTTTTCAATATTTTCAACAACTTTACTATAATAACCCCTTACATTATGAGGTTCGTCTAATATCA
>JADZBJ010000020.1 GCA_020852155.1 Saprospiraceae bacterium
AATTTAATTCTGCTCGGCGTTAAAATTTTCGCCTTAGAACCCGACTAAGACTGCAAATTTTGCCTTGATCAAAATCAAATTTTCTCTCGTTCGGCTCAAACCCAATTCCCGAACACGCTCTTAGCGTCATTAGCGGTTAATCGTAAAAGCACAGCATCGTTGTAATCGTGACATTTATTTCAACAACGCCAGCAGGTATTCCCCGTAACCGCTTTTGATATATTTCTGACCGAGGCGTTCCAGCCCTTCGTTGTCAATAAAGCCCATTTCCCAGGCTATTTCTTCAATACAGCCGATCTTCAGGCCCTGACGATCTTCGATGGTTTCAATAAACTGTCCGGCTTGCATCAGGCTTTTGTGCGTACCTGTATCTAACCAGGCGTAACCGCGCCCCATCACGCGCACTTGCAGGCGACCTTGATCCAGGTAGTAGCGGTTCACGTCCGTGATTTCGTATTCGCCACGGGCTGAGGGCTTGAGGTTTCGGGCGACATCCACCACTGAATTATCATAGAAGTACAGGCCCGGCACGGCGAAATGGCTCTTCGGTTTTGAAGGCTTTTCTTCGATACTGATGGCCCGCAGACTTTGGTCAAACTCTACCACACCGTAGCGTTCGGGGTCGGCGACCTGATAGGCAAAAATAATACCGCCCGACGGGTTAGCGCAGGAGCGCAACATTTCACCCAGCCCTGCGCCATGGAAAATATTATCGCCAAGGATCAACGCTGCCGGGTCGTTACCGATAAAATCTGCGCCCAAAACAAAAGCCTGAGCCAGACCATTCGGTTCGTGTTGTTCGATGTATGAGAAATTCATACCCAACTCGTGCCCGTCGCCAAATACCTGCTCAAATCGCGGTAAATCCTGTGGCGTACTAATAATCAGAATATCGCGAATACCGGCCAGCATCAGTGTTGAAAGCGGATAATAGATCATCGGCTTGTCGTACACCGGCATGAGTTGTTTGCTGACCGCCAGCGTCAAGGGGTACAATCGTGTGCCCAGGCCGCCAGCCAATATGATGCCTTTCATGAAAATGTTTGTTTGTGTATAATCTTTTGATTGCTTGATTGTCGAGAAATATCGGCCGCAAAGGTAGCGCAACCACGCTGGAGCATCGGCATGTAATCCATGAAATTCCGGCTGTGATTCAAACAGTTGTTAAACGGGCGGCCCGCCTTCAAGTTTTATCGTCAAATACTCGTTTCTTCGCGACCTTATTCAAATAAAATAGTGAACAAAGCGCATTTTTCAGCCATGACTAAATACATTTTCTATTCGCTGGCCATCCTTTGCGGATTTACAGCGCAGGCTCAAAACAACGAGCCTTACGATTTCAAGGAGTTCAAACGCCTGCCGGCCACTGAAGTAAAAAGCCAGGATCAAACCGGCACCTGCTGGGCATTCAGCACCACGTCTTTAATCGAAAGCGAGGTGCAGCGCATGGGCAAAGGCAACCTGAATATTTCTGAAATGTTCGTTGTGCGCCATATCTATCGCGATAAATGTGCCAATTATGTGCGGCGCCAGGGTAAAGCCCAGTTCAGCGAAGGCGGCCTTGCACATGATCTGCTCAATGCTGTGAAGAAATACGGCGTTGTACCGGAAAGCGAATACCCCGGCAGAAAAAACCCGGCCATTCCATTCAATCACGGCGAATTGGCCAAAGCACTAAAAACCAAGTGCAACGAAATCATCAAAGCGGGTGAATCCGGCACGCTGGCAGCCGACTGGATGAAGGAAATTGACGCTATTCTCGATGCTGAGTTCGGCACTGTCCCTGTAAAATTCACCGTTGGCGGCACGATTTTTTCACCCACTACATACCGCGAATACCTCGGCATCGAGCCCGATGATTATGTCACCATCACATCATTTACGCACCACCCTTTCAACGAATCATTTATCCTGGAAATCCCGGACAACTGGTCGAATGGCGCGTCTTACAACTTGCCGCTGAATGACATGATGCGTTGCCTGAATTATGCCATCCAACAGGGTTATACTGTTGACTGGGACGCCGATGTGAGCAACAAAGGTTTTTCTCAACAAAACGGTATCGCCATTGTGCCGGAAGCAGAATGGAAAAATAAAGATGCGGCCGCCCAAAGCAGCGCATTCAAATTTTGGGAACCAGAAAAGCAAATTTCACAGACGTTCCGTCAGGATCAATTTGACCGTCAAATCACTGCGGATGACCACCTGATGCACATTACAGGCATCATGAACGAAGAACACGGTGGCATTTTCTACATGGTCAAAAATTCGTGGGGAAACACTTCACCTTTTCAGGGATATGTCTATTGCTCCGAGTCGTATTTGCGCCTGAATACGATCTCTATTACTGTCCATAAAAAAGCGCTGCCGCAAGATGTGCGCCGCCTGTTGGGACTCGAAGAAGGTGATGTCTTCATTGAACACAAAGAGCGCAGTAATCCACCAACGAAAAACAACCTGGACGCTCAAAAAATAAAGAGCAAATCCAGTCAGCCCTACAAACCTGTTCCGATAGACAAAAGCAAACAGATTTCTCCGGCTCAGAAATCAGATAATTAGTGGTAAGTGATTAGTGGTAAGTGATTAGAGGTAAGTGATTAGTGATTTAACTATTTATAGTTGATAAAAAACTAACCACTAATCACTTACCACTAATCACTATAAAATCGGCCATTTCATCAGACAGTAACGGCCCCATTAATGCGCCTTTGGTGCCCAGACCATTGAAGAGAAAAACGCGTGGATCAACATCGCTTTGTTTCAGGTATGGGCGTCTGTCGTGGGTGGTAGGCCGAATAGCGGCGCGGTGTTCCAGCACCTCATAGGGTTCGGCGATGAGTTGCTGCAAATGTTCTTCCAGAAATTTTCGACCTTCCTTCGTGGGGCCTTTGTCGCTTGTATTCCATTCATAAGTACCGCCCACCCACACTTGGCCCGGCGCAATGGCCGTCAGCATAATTGTTTTTTTAAGCATTTCAGGCGGCGCATAATCGGCTGGACGTTCAGTCAGTCGAATTACCAAAGCCTCGCCTTTGGCCAGTTTCCATTTTAAATCCGGGAAATACGGATTGTCGGCATCCATTGCGCCCCGACAACAACAGATGACGTCGTAATCTTTCAGTTTTGACTTGATGTCTTCATGGCTGATGCGCTGATTCAGGTACCGCCCTTCGGCTTGCAATTTTTGCCGCCAGGCAGTAGTCAGGTTGGGAAAAGATACTCGCCCGGCATTCCGCAGCACACCGACCTGAAAACCAGGTTTTACCACAGGGCTCCAGCCACCGGCATCAGCTTGTTCATCCAGATAGCCTGCATATTCAGGCAATGCGCACCGCATTGACCAGTCATTGACTTCGCCGGGCGTTGCCAGCAGGCGAAGTATCGGCCGTTCTTCCCATAACTGTACGCCCAATTCCTGTTCCAGTTGCCGATAAACGCGCATGGCTTCAGGAAAAAACTCCTCGAAACGCCAGGATTTCACAAATCGCTGACCTGTAACCGGGTTAATAATCCCCGCTGCCACCTGCGATGATGTTGAGGGCATTTCTGCGTCGGCCAGATCAACAAAAGCGCCCTTTTGTCGCAAACGATACGACAAAAGGGCGCCAGCAATACCATTACCAATGACCAGTATTTTTTTCACGGGGCAAAGGTAGAAACGTTCTGCGAACGTTCAGTTCTTCAATTTACAGCCCGCACAAACGCTTCGATTTTATCTTTTTCAACAGCGCGGCGCAGCACATCTGCATCGCGGCGCGAATCGAATTTTCCGACGCAAACAGAGTAAAATGTCGAGCCTGTAAAGCGGATGATTTCAGCGTTAAAGCCTTTGCTGCGCAATTCCTCCATTCGGGTTTGTGCGCGATTTTCCATCGTAAACGAACCAGCCACGACATAATATGCAGCCTCTGCAGCATTGGTCACCGATACGCCGGCAGAATGTTGCACAGGGCGTTCGTTGGTTTGCTTGACTGTTGTGGCAGGTTGTGGTTCGGGGTTGTTATTGATTTGCCCGTCCACATAAATCATGGAGCCGCCCTGCACGCCCGTAAGGATTTTAATTTCAGTCCGACGGTTGCGCGCATGTTGTTGTTCCGTGCAAGGCACGCCGTCGGCACACAGGTTACGAGGTTCGCTTTCCCCATATCCGACAGGCTGCAAACGATTGCGCGAAATGCCCTTCATCACGAGGTATTCCACAACGCCATTAGCGCGTCGCTGGCTTAATTCCTGATTGAACAGTGCGCCGCCGCGGCTGTCCGTGTGGCTGGCCAGTTCGACGGAAATACCCGGTTGCTGGCGCATCAGAGCAACCACCATTTCAAGGTCTTTCCGGGCATCCGGACGCAGGGTAGCATCATTAAAGTTGTAGTAGATATTCGGCAGTTCGATCACAGAACCCGGCAGCAAAGGCGCTACGGATATATTCTGCGACAACAACTGGTTGGGTATTTCGCCATGCGTATCCACGTCTGTAGAACCAATCAGGCGTTTGCCCTGATACATATCCACGGTGTAACGGGTATTTTTATCCAGCAGGTGCTCAATCTGGCCGTCAGCGTTGGCGATGACCGTATCTTTTTTACCTGTTGTTTCGTTGGTCAACACCAACATAGCGCCCGCCAACGGCGCATTGGTCATGTAGTTGAAAACAGAAGGATTCCACTGCACTTTTCCGGGCGGAATACCGGCTTTTTCCAGTTGAAC
This sequence comes from Saprospiraceae bacterium, assembly GCA_020852155.1. Taxonomy (GTDB): domain Bacteria; phylum Bacteroidota; class Bacteroidia; order Chitinophagales; family Saprospiraceae; genus M3007. The sequence goes on from JADZBJ010000020.1 coordinate 4,708, forward strand.
CGCCAGTTCGTTGCCTTCCTTGGTAATGGGCAGACGCACCTGTTTCGACTGGTAGCCTTTCTTGGTGACGATCACGACATAATTACCCGGACTGAGTTCTGCGGCAAAACGCCCCTTGCTGTCGGTAGCGCCGTTGATTCCCTTATCCGGCGGAATGGCCTTCATGACATCCTGACCGGCAATATTTTGCAGGGTAATCAGGTTGCCATCTTCATCACGACCGATCACATTATTGGCGTCGTAGTTCAACACCTGAACATCGGCTTCGTCAATGGGCGCGCTATTGGAACGATCCGTAACAACGAGTTTCAGGTCAAGTTTACGATCAGGGAATCGGCCGGATTGAAGCAGATAATCGTCGAGGTTGCCATTTTCAGTATGAAAATTCAGGATTTCATCGCCACCAGCGCCGCCAGCGCCATTGGTGGAATAATACCCGTTGATCTTGTTCAAATCCACGATCAAACCGAAATCATCGCCGCCGGTATTGAATGGAGCACCCATGTTAACGGGCTTCGTCCACTGCGAGCCTTCCGGAATGACGTAATACATATCCAGGCCACCTTTGCGATCAGACAGACCATCGCTGGCGAAGTAGAGCGTATTATCGGCATGAATGAACGGGAATGCTTCATTGCCCGTCGTATTGACACCGGGGCCGAGGTTAACCGGCTCACTCCACGATTCGCCAATTTTGTAAGAAACATACAAGTCCATGCCGCCAATGCCACCGGGGCGGTTGGAAGCAAAAAACAGTTTGTCGCCGTCAATGCTGATCACCGGGTGACAGTCGTCAAATTCGCCATTGTTGAATGTCAGGGGTTGAGGCTCTGACCAGGTACCGCCCGTTTTTTGTGCGGTGTAAATGCGCATTTTTTGCGTACCGTCGCTGGCGATTTTATCTTTTCCGTTCACAGTTACGTTGCTGGAAAAGAACACGGTTTCGGCAGTTCGGTCAAAGCAGACCGGGCCTTCGTGATACAATGACGACAATTCCTTGGCAAATGGCTCGGGGGCTGAAAGCAAACCTTCCGCATTACGGCGCGAACGCAAAATGGACATGGCCGGCAGGTTGAGCGAGCGATCCGTTATTTTCTTCAATCCGGCCGGGTTGGTCGAAATAAATACGATACCGTCTTCATAAAAAGTAGGGCTGAAGTCCAGTCCTTTGGTATTGATAGCCATTTCGTTTTGCACCTGTATAGTCACTTCCGGCGTAACGGGTTGTGTCTGTGCAAACATCTGCACGGCCAGGCAAAAGAGGCTGAATATAGTCGAGTAAAATCGCAGAGCGTTCATGCTGCTTAATGATTATTTACGCCTGTGTTTTCTCATAGTATGTTAGAAAACAGGCGGTTACATGTTTTAAATGATCTCCAGAAACCGGTTTTTACATAAAGAAGCGCGGGTTGGACATTTTGCGCTTCTTCTTTTTCAAGTCCGTTTGAAACAACACTTCAATACCGCCGGCCTGTTGATCTTTCAGGCTCGACAAGGTGAAATCGTATGACGCGCCAACACCCATTTGCGGTGTGGCCTGCCAGTAAGCCAGCAAGTCAACCGATTCGCCAATACCATCGCCACCGAGGCGATATGAGATACCGGCAGTAAATTTTTGACGGATATCGAGGTTGACATTAATATCGGCGTCAAACGGAGTGTTTTGCACATATTTTACCAGCACGGCAGGCATCAGGTTGATGTCTTCACTCAAAGGAAGAATGGCTCCCGCCATACCGTAAAAGTGTTGATATTCCTTGGCCAGCAATGATGCACCATCGTTCGGGAAACCAATAACGTTGGAGTAAATGCGAGGTACTGAAAAGCCGACATAAAAGCGCTGGCTGAATGTTCCATACAAGCCTGCGCCGACATTACCCAAAAAGTCATTGACTTTAGCATTCGTCAATGAAGGGTCCGTCGCTACTGTTCCCGGCTCGTAAGGTTTTGCTTTTGAATAATCTACACTCAAAGAGCGCAAAGAACCCATGACACCAAGTCGCAATGAGACATTTTCCTGCGCAATCAGGTCATACGAATACGCAATGTTCACCTGAAAATCACGCTGAAAGCCGATCTTGTTACTGGAAATTACCGCGCCCACACCGACCCTGTCGGAGAGGAATGGCGAGTTAAAACTCAGCAGGCCGGACTGTGGCGCGCCTTCAAAACCCAACCACTGGCTGCGAAAAATACCAGTCACCGTCGGCGTACCGCGTACGCCGGCATAGGCCGGGTTAATGAGTAATTTATTGTACATCCACTGGGTGTACTGATGTTCCTGCTGTGCTGACGCAGACAGACCGAAAGCCAACAGAACAAGCGGAATCCATATCTTTTTCATCTTGTTGATGATATTTTTGTTGAATAAAATGGAATATGGCAGCGCATGGAAGGCGGTTGGAATTTGAATTCAACCGCCTTTCATGTTAAGGAAACAATCAACGGTACAGCTCGATAAAGCCTTTGATTGCTTTTTCCGAAGGTCCGGGTTTGAACACGTAGAAATACACACCGTCAGGCAGGTTTTTACCCGCTTCACCATTCAAAGTGCCATCCCATGCTTTGCCGGGCGCATTTGAATACGGCTCAGCTTCAAAAACCTTGTCGCCCCACTGGTTGTAAATTACAATGGAGTTGTTTGGGAACTGATCGCCATCCAGACATGGTATGCGGAAAGTTTCGTTTTCGCTATCGCCATTTGGCGTAAATACGTTAGGCACAAATGAGCAATCGGAGTCTTTCGCCAAAATAGTCACCGTGGCCATATCGCACAGATCAGGGCAAGAAGACGAACAGACTTTATAGAAAAACGAAACATTGGCGTCAGTAGCCGTGTATTGGAAACTACCATTGCCGATGTCCACCAGACCAGGCAATTGCGGTGTAAATTCAGTGATGACAAAGTCAAAACTCGGATTGAGGTTATCATTGTCAAAAACATTGAAAAATGCCGTAGCGCCCGGATCAATCGGCCCTGCTACGTCATCCACAGCTTCTGGCTGAAATGCCATCAATACATAAACCGTATCCAGCGGGGTTTTACATCCGCCAACGGACGCAAATACCGTGTACATACCCGCATTGCCCTGACTAAGACTCAACAGGGTGATCTGGCGGTTGTTCGGGTAAGTTTGCTGAGGCCCTGACCAGGTATAAGTAGCGCCCGCTACGGAATCAGCCGTCAGCGTGACCATATCAGTAGTGCAACCTACCTGAGGGTCAGTCATGGTATTCAAGTCGCCCAGATCGCGTACTTCAATTGCTACCGAGCAGGTACGTACATTATTAGAAGCATCCTTGGCCTGGAATACAACCGTCGTCTGACCAATATTGAAAGTTTGACCGGAAGCCGGGCCATTAGTGACCGTCACTGCCGGCTGACTGCAATTATCTGAAGCGGCAGGAAGGTTAAAGGTCAACCTGACACCCCGGCAATTGAGCGCCGTATCGGCATCGGTCAGGAAACTACCCGGGTCAGCAATAATGACACCGCCAGTATTCACGACCACAGGGCCGCCCGGACAGGTAATCTGCGGACGAACAGTATCGCGCACTTCCACAAAGAAAGAACGTGTCACTGGTGAACCTGTCATCGGCGTTGCCGTGTAAATCACTTCATGAATACCCACCGCAAAGTTTGTCGGTGGTGTAAAATTGGAAGTAACAGTGGCGCCGCCGCAAAAACCAACCGCTATCGGAGCATTCCAGTTGTACAACGTATCGCAAGCGTAGAACACCTGATTTTGCGGGAATGAACTGAAACCAGGAGGAACACCCGTAACTGTAATGGTAAAACCGCAGGTATCGTAATTCAGGCTCGCATCTGATGCCAGCACCAAAACATTCGTGATACCAATCGGGAACGAAAAGTCTGTAGCAATGGCAGAAGTCACTTCCGGAATGGAGCAGTTGTCCGTTGCCGTGGGCATTGTCCAGTTAATAACAACGCCGCAGCCGTCCGGGGAATTCACCGTTTGGCTTTGCGGGCATGAATTGAACACCGGAGGCACGTCATCTTCAGCGATGATGCTAAACGTGCAGGTAGCTTCATTGCCACTGGCGTCCGTTGCCGTATAAGTTACTACTGTTTCACCGGCAGGAAATACATCGCCGGGCGCAAAATCAGATTCAAAATTGGCAACACCGCAGTTGTCGGAGGCTGTAGGTTCAGTCCAGACAACCATTGTATCACATTTGGTAATTGGCAACAGAATAAAGATGCTGTTCGGGCAGCCTGCTATCTGCGGAGGCGTATTCTCGACTACCGTTACAGAGAATGAGCAGGTTGCTACATTACCAATATCATCGACAGCAGAATAAATAACAACGGACGAGCCAACAGGCAATGCATCACCGCTACTGTATGGCGAAGACGACAACGATATGTCAGTGTCGCAATTGTCGGTTACCGTCGGCGTGTCCCAATTGGCTACTCCTGTACAGTTCGCGCCATTAGCCGTTACGGTAATATCACCCGGACAATTCGACAATACAGGCGCCTGGGAATCTGTAATGGTCACCTGCATTTCACAAGTGGATGAATTGCCATAGTTATCCGTAGCCGTGAATACAACTGTTGTAATGCCGGCGAAGAAATCACTGCCCGGTGGAATGCTGAAATCAATTTGCAAATCGTCGTCACAGTTGTCCAGTGCCGCAAAGCCTGTATAATTGACCTGGCTGACGCATGAATTGGCAGGCGGATCAACCGTCACATCTGGCGGACAACTGATAGAAGGCGCTGTTACGTCAATCACTTCAACGGTGAACGAGCAGCTGGAGGTCAGGTTGCTGGCGTCCGTAACAGTATAAGTTACGGTCGTCAGGCCACCCGGGAACAAATCGCCGGGATCATGCGTGCTGGTGACAATAATGCCGCCCAGACCACAGGCATCCGTTGCTTGTGGAACATTCCAGGTAACGCCAGACTGACAACCGATCGCCGGTGCATTTACGGTGATATTACCAGGGCAGCTGATGGATGGCGGATTGTTGTCCGTCACCACAACGGTGATCGAACAGGTCGTCGAATTACCCACCAGGTCGGTAGCCGTGTACACAACAGTCGTATTGCCAACCGCATAAAGATTGCTTGGATGGTTGGAAATGATTCCCTGTACTCCGCTACATGCATCAACGGCGGTGGCAGGATCAAGATTTACTGTTGTCTCGCAGGTGCCTGCCGGAGCGGCAGCCATTGGTACTGTCGGACAAGTCAGCGCAGGCGCGCTCAGGTCGGCCGAACTGCTAAAATCGCCATTGGTGGTCAGTACTGCAACTGGCTGGAATGCCGTATTCGCTGCATTATATGGCCCCATGAACGCCAGCGGTGAAACGCCGCCTGGTGTAGCGATATTAAACTTTATGGTAAAAAACACACCGTCTTGCGGGATAGTCGGCCAACCTGACGGGTTACCGCCAAAGAAGATCAAATTGCCGCCAGGTGTCGTGGAGTAATCGAAAAACATTTGAGAGGTGAGGTTCAGCCCCGGGAAAATGTTATTCACTTCCACAAACTGCAACACGGCAGGATCCCAGTTAATAGCGAATTGCAAACCGCTGATGCTGGTGAAATTTTTCACGGTCACATCCACTTCAAACGAAGTATTTCCTGCGCC
>JADZBJ010000021.1 GCA_020852155.1 Saprospiraceae bacterium
ACTGGGCTATTTTCTGGGGCGTCAACCCGATTTTATGGGCAATGGCAATCCGGCGGCAACAGCAGCGCCATTTCGTCGGCTGGCGCGGGGTGAAACAGTTTTGTTCCCGGGGGCTAAAAATTCAAGGCAAAGTGTTCAAATGGCCATCAATAGTGAGGTAGAAACCATTTCGATTGCCATTTATGACAACCAGCCTGTTGAAAACCCTGCATTGCGGACTGAATCGGTACTGGCATTCACCAGTCCGATGAATGCTCAAGCGTATTTCGCTGTCCATCCGATGCACCGCCGGCAGTTTGGCGTAGCGATTGGCAACTCTACTGCCGAGGCCATGTTAAAGCTGGGCGTTTTGGAAGTGGCTGTGGCAGCCGAGGCTACAGAAAAGGGGTTAGCAGAAGCCGTGATGAGTATTCGGGCATGGTAAGGAAATCCAAATTACTGTTAATGGCCGCGTCACGCGTTACATTTCACTGACGAACGGTATTACCTTTGTAGCACTTTTACAGATAGAAATGAAACTATTTCGCAAACAATTCATGACATGGGTTTGGATGAGCGCACTGTTGGTCGCAACGACTGGCGTGAGCATCCACCAAATTTATTGTTATTGTATTGGCGAAACGACGTTGTCGCTGTTCAATGCCAGTCATGGCTGTAAAAAAGACCTTGCATCCACTGAAGACTGCTGCCAGAAGACAACAAAAAGCGACAACGCATCATGCTGTTCGGTCGAAAACAAACGGGACGGAGATTGCACACGCAAAACCACACAGTTTGTTCAACTCAAAACCGAATTTTTAGCAGAAAAGTGGTCTTCTCCGGAACTAACCAGCGCCATCGTTGATGACGCCACCCTTCTCCCACCTTTTACCTTTAACGCTGCTGACGCGGAATCCACTCTTGCGATTCTGCCAGTGTTTCCGAAGCCGCCGCCCTTGTCCGGCAGAATGATTTGCGTGCGGCACTGCATTGCCCTTTGTTAGAAATGACGCCATTCCCGGATGCTTCACTTTTGTGAGGTCATCCTGCTTTGGATAAGTACAGACTGGAAAATGTTGGCAACGCACCGACGTTTGGCCACATTTTCGCATTTGATTGATCTGTACTGTGTTCTTTCACAGACAAATTATTGGCAATGAAACATTTATCAATCCTGCTTGCAGGGTTTTTCTGTCTATTATTTCCCCAAATACATGCACAAAAAACCATTTCCGGCATTGTTACCAACGAGCGGGAAGAACTCCTGATTGGCGCCACGGTTTTTTGGAAAAATACCCAAAAAGGGACTGTCACAGATACCGCCGGCCGTTTTACCATCGAGGCTCAACCCCAGGCAGCAACGCTGGTGGTGAGTTATATCGGTTACACACCCGCCGAAGTAGAGGTCTTACCTGGCGAAAACAATATCTGGATTGAAGTCAGCGGTATTTCACAATTAAAAGAAGTGGTTGTGAGCGAACGAGGTTTTGACACGCACGTTTCAACCCTCGACGCGCGCAATATCGAAAGCATTTCAAGCAAGGAATTGCGTAAAGCGCCTTGCTGCAACCTCTCTGAAAGTTTCCAGACCAACGGCGCTATTGACGTAACCTACCCGAATGCACTGACCGGCGTCAAGGAAATTCAACTACTGGGCTTGCGGGGCATTTACAGCCAGTTCATGGTTGAAAACAGGCCCACGATGACCGGTATTGCAACGCCGTTTGCCTTTGAATATATACCCGGCACATGGCTCAGTGGTATCGCTTTGGCTAAAGGCGCCAGCACCGTTAAAAATGGCAATGTGGGCATTACCGGACAAATCAATGCTGATCTGGTCAAGCCGCTAACCGACAAGCCCTTATTCGTAAATGCGTTTGGCAGCAGCGAAGGCCGTGGCGAACTGAACGTACACCTGAACCGCAAATTGAACGATCAAACGTCCAATGGCCTGTATGTACACGGCTCGTTTGTTGAGAACAGGTGGGACATGAATGACGATAACTTCAAGGATTCGCCTGACCGACAGCAACTGAACGCCATGTACCGACTGCAATACGATGGCCCGGCCGGATGCGCACAAATCAATGTACAAGCGCTGACGGATCGCCGTCAGAGTGGTCAACTTTCGGCCTTTGTGCCTGACCAGACGCTTTTCGAAATTGACCAGAACAACGACCGCGTAGAAGTCTGGGGAAAATACGGCAAAGAGCAACTCTTTGGCCATCGTTTCCTGGAACTGGGCAATATGGGTAGTTATTCCTGGCACCGCAGTCGTTCTCAATTCGGGACTAATGCATATCAGGCCGAACAGCGTTCCGTTTACTGGCAAACCTTGTTGCAAACGATCATTGGCACAACCGATCATGCTTTGGTTGTAGCGCCATCTGTTCAATTAGACGACATTAAAGAGCAGGTTAACGACCTAAACCTCGACCGTCGCGATCTGGTACCGGGCATGATGGCTGAGTACACTTATTCGCGTTCCAGCCTGGCGATGGAGATACCGAGGTTTGTGCTGGTACTGGGTGGCCGAATTGACTGGCACAGTCGTTTTGGCTGGCAGGCTACCCCACGCGTGAGCGCCAAGTACAATTTCACAGAAAACAGTGTGCTGCGCCTGTCCGGTGGTCGCGGTTTTCGTTCGCCCAATGTCATGGCTGAAAACATCAGTCTGCTGGCCAGCAACCGCACGCCTGTGTTCAATGCGCCCAATGGCGGAAATGCACCCGGTGTGGAAGAAGCCTGGAATTACGGTGTTAATTACACCCAAAATTTCAAAATTGCCGGACGCTCGGCCAGCGCCAGTGTTGACGCTTATCGCACTGATTTCGTAAAACAGGTGCTGGTGGATGTAGATGCGGATTATTCAAAAATCTATTTTTACAGCAGCGAAAACCAGTCGTTTAGCAACAGCGTATTGTTGAGTTTTCAATATAACCTGTTGCGCGGCCTGGATGTAAAACTTGCCGCGAAATGGAATGACGTCCGTGCTACTTTTGCCGACGGGCAATTGAAAACCCTGCCGCTTGTAGCGCGCTATCGCGGTTTGGTTTCCATAGATTATGTGACGCCCAACAAGAAGTGGTCATTTAATACATACACCCAGATTATTGGTCGTCAACGCCTGCCTGACAATTCTCAGGTGCCGCATTACCTGACGCATGATTTCCCGTCGCCTACGCCCGTGTTTGCCCTGGTCAATGCACAGGCAACACGACACCTGAATAAAAAGTGGGAACTGTACGCCGGTTGTGAAAACATCGGTGGTTATCAGCAGCACCACACGATCATGGACTACACCCGGCCTGATTCGCCTTATTTCAATGGTTCGCAGGTTTGGGCGCCCATGATGCGCCAGGTCGGATACATTGGTGTCCGTTTTTCACCCAAGGGCCTGTAACAAGATTGTTTCAGGATTTTTTTCACACTCAAATTTTTTCTCGATTATGAAATTCTTCTTTTTGATCAATATGTTCCTGATTTCGCTTTTTTCCCAAAACAGCGCAGATAATGCAATGACCATGACCACCAAATTCAAGGTGTATGGCAATTGCGGCATGTGCGAAAAACGCATTGAAAAAGCGGCTAAAATCGAGGGCGTCATCAGCGCCGACTGGGACAAGGAAACCCACATGATTTCGGTGGTATTTGATGAAAAACGCGTGAAGCCATCGCAGATCCACGCCGCCATTGCAGCGGTTGGTCACGATACTGATAAAGTTCGCGCAGATGATTCGGTGTACGCCAGTCTGCATGAATGCTGCCAATACGATCGCGCAAAACAGTAAAAAATACAGCCGTGAAATGCCGGACGGAATTAGTCGTATTTCGTCCGGCATGATTTTCGCCTGTTTCTCAGCGAAAAACCCATAGATTTTTTCCTTTTTTTGTGCAACACCTTTTTACCTTTGCGTCTGTTTTTTTTGAACCCCGCATATTTTTGACTTAACACATTGATTTTCAAATCATTAGAATAAAATGGCTTTAATCGGTACGATTCGGAATAACGGCTGGATTTTGATTGCCCTCATGGTATTAGCTTTGGGTGGATTCATTTTGATGGACATCATGTCAAACAGCCAGCGCTATTCAGCTGGTGATGTTAACACGTTGGGCAAAGTAAATGGCGTAGAAATCAAGCGCAGCGAAGCAGACACTTACGAGAAACTGGTTTACTCCAACGCCCGGAGCAACCCTTATCAAATTCGCAATCAGGTTTGGAACCACTTCGTGGATCAGACCATTGTTAAAGAAGTCGCAGAAACCATCGGTATCGGTGTCAGCAAAGACGAATTGCTTGACCTTGAGTTCGGTAATAACCTCAGCCCGATCATGACCGAGCGTTTCCGCGGTCAGGATGGTCAGGTTAATCGCGCTCAACTGGCTAATATCAAATCAGCCATTGAAGGTGGTCAGTTCACTGACCCAACCAACCGCGCGTACTGGTCAGTACAGGAAAAAGAAATCGTCAAAGAGCGTTTGCAGGAGAAAATCATCACGCTGGTGTCTAAAGGCGTTTACACGCCATCATGGCAGGCAGAAATGGCGTTCAAGGAAAACAACGAGCGCATTGATTTCAAATATGTTCGTATTGGCTACGAAAAAGTCAAAGACGAAGAGGCTCAATTGTCTGATGCTGACTACAAAGCATTCCTGAGCGACAATCCTGTATTGTACGCGCAAACAGAAGAAACGCGTACCATCAGCTATGTTGAGTTCAACGTAGTACCAACTTCCAGCGACTCTATGGTTCCGCGCGAAGCCTTGAGCAAACTGGTGGACGGACTGCGCACCGCAGCCAACGACTCCAGCTTTGCTTTAGCCAATGGCGGCATTTATGAGAATGTTTACAAACTCAAGGCTGACCTGCCTGCGGGCGCCGCAGACACTTTGCTGCGCATGCCGCTTGGTTCGGTTGTTGGCCCATACCTGAGTAACGGCGAATGGGGCATTGCCAAGATCCTCGATCGCAAGGTTTCTCCAGACTCGGTTAAAGCCCGTCACATCTTGGTTCGCGAGCCAAGCAAGGCATCTGAAGCCAAAATTGACAGCCTCATGGGCTTGTTGACCAGCGGTAAAGCACGTTTTGACTCGCTTGCACTGAAAGCCAGCCAGGACCCTGGTTCTGCTGCCAAAGGCGGCGACCTCGGCTGGTTTGCACAAGGTATGATGGTGCCTGAATTCAACGATGTTTGCTTCAACAAAGCAGAACAGGGCAAATTCTACAAAGTAGCCACACAATTCGGCTGGCACCTGATCGAAGTAACAGGTAAGAAATTCATTAAAAATGAAACTGGCGTAAAAGCGGTTTACCTGACCAAACGTATCGAACCCAGCAAAACGACACAGCAAGCCATTAAAGATCGCGCTCAGGCATTGGTACAATCTGCCAAAACCCTCGACGCATTCAATACAGAAGCGGTCAAGCAAAGCCTCAATCCGCAAAACAGCCTGCCCATCAAGGCCAACGATTTCTCTATCGGCACACTGGGTTCTGGCGAAGATGCACGCGAAATCATTCGTTGGGCATTTGAGGAAAACACCAAAGTTGGTACTGTCAGCCCACAGGCTTTTGCATTCAGCGATCCTGCCGGCGGCTTTTTCGATAGCAAGTATGTCGTAGCCGTACTCAAAAGCATCATTCCGAAAGGCCCTGTATCTGTTGAGTCTGCCAAAAATATGCCTGAAGTTGTTGCCAAGGTGAAAAACATCAAAAAGGCTGAAATTCTGAAATCAAAAATCGGAACGCCAGGCGATCTGTCAGCAGTGGCTACTCAATACGAAGCCAAAGTTGATACAGCCAAAAACGCAAAACTGCTCCAGGGCGGCGGCGAGCCACGTATGATCGGCACAGCATTCTCATTGGCAAACGGCTCTATCAGCGCTCCAATCGCCGGTGTAAATGGTATTTACGTCGTTCAACCGATCACAGACAAAACATCTTTGCCTGTACCCGCTGACCTGACACTGTTCCGTCGTCAGGTAAATTCTACGGCATTGTCCAACATTCGCCTTAACCTGATTAAATCAATGGTTAAAAACGCTGAATTGGTGGATAATCGAAGCAGATTCTATTGATCCGAATTTTTCAATGCCTGTTCGGGGCGTATTTATAAACTGCGAGCCAGTGCTGATGATCGGCATTGGCTCGCGTGTTTTTGATCAGGATTTCCTGGATTTCAGGTTTTACGGGATTTGGAGGTTGACTATAAAAAACTGCAAGTCGCGTATCATATCTTTGCTGTCTTATGCCGCAAGAGCAACAACAATTTTCAGATAAAGACCTTGCCCGGTTAGAGGCCATGTCCAAATTAATGGACAACCAGTTTGTTATACCGGGTACAAATTACCGTTTCGGGCTTGATGGTATCATTGGTCTGATCCCGTATGTGGGTGACATTGCCGGTTTGATGATCTCGACGGTGTTGTTGCGTATCATGATGAATAAAGGCGCAGGACCGTTGATTATGCTGCGCATGATGGGCAACTACGCATTGGACACCCTTATCGGGATTGTTCCGGTTGTTGGCGACCTGTTCGATTTCGGATTTAAGGCCAACCGTCGCAACGTAGAAATGCTGAAAAGGTATTATGCTTCAGGGGCAAAAAGGCCAAATGCCAAGTATTCTGTGGCCTTTTTGGGCATCCTGATGCTGCTGTTTCTGGGCGGCATGATTTGGTTAGCCTGGAAAGCCGCTGCTTTTGTCGTTGCCTGGATTTGGGCGGCGTTTCAACAAGGATAACCTCTGTAATCACCTCCTCTGACAACTGTCACGATATGGAATCAAGCGCACGATATAATTTTCTCTGGCACTTTGGTCGCTACCTGATTATGATGCGACAGGCCTTGGGTCGGCCCGAGAAAGTCAGCATGTACTGGAAAGAAACACTGCGTCAAATGAGTGAGATTGGCGTGGGTTCGCTGATCATCGTTTGCCTGATCTCGGTTTTTATCGGCGCTGTGGCGGCTATTCAATTTGCCTATCAATTGGATGGCCAGTTGATACCTCAATATTATATTGGTTATATCGTACGTGATTTGGCGCTGATTGAGCTTTCTCCGACATTTACCTGTCTGGTATTGGCCGGAAAAGTAGGTTCCAACATGGCTGCCGAAATCGGCGGTATGCGCCAGAAAGAACATATTGACGCTATGGAAGTTATGGGCGTTAATACTGCGGCCTATCTCATTACGCCTAAACTCATTGCCGCCTTGGCTGTTATTCCGTTATTGGTGACGTTTTCAGCGTTTGTAGCCGTCGGGGGCGGTTATCTGGCCAGCGTACCGACCGGATTGATTACAGACGATGACTATATCCGTGGCGTACGTTCGTTTTTTGTGCCGTATAACGTAGTTATGATGTATGTTAAAGCGTTTACGTTTGCTTACATCCTCACCAGCGTATCGTGCTATCAGGGATATTTTGTGAAAGGCGGCAGCATCGAACTGGGTCAAGCCAGCACCCGCGCTGTGGTGTATAGCGACATCCTTATTCTGGTGGCCGATTACCTGATTGCTGTGGTCTTGACTTCGTAAAAAATCAGTAACTGGTTAGCGATTACAAAAATTATAAATGAGCGATTTGGTTATCCAGAGTATTGCAGAGAGCATTTCAGTAAAACAGGCGATTCTGCATGATAAAGCCATTCAGGAAAAGATTGCGGCTGTCGCAGAAGCTATGGTCAACACTTTCAAACAGGATGGCAAAGTGCTGTTTTGTGGCAATGGCGGCAGCGCTGCCGATGCACAGCACCTGGCAGCAGAACTTTCCGGTCGTTTTTATACTGACCGGCCGCCGCTATACGCCGAAGCGCTTCATGTCAACAGCTCCTACATCACGGCCGTAGCCAATGATTACAGTTATGCCGATGTATTTGCGCGCATGACAACTGCCGCCGGCCGACCCGGCGATATGTTGATTGCCATGAGCACCAGCGGCAATTCAGAAAATATCATCAAAGCCATTGAAGCCGCCCGACAACGAAGTATGACTGTCGTCGGTTTGACTGGCAGCAGCGGTGGCAAAATGGCCGGACTTTGCGATATTTTACTCAATGTACCTTCCAACACTACCCCAAGAATCCAGGAAGCGCACATGTTGATAGGCCACATACTTTGCCATTGGGTAGAGCAGTCCTTGTGGCCTGAATAAAAAAATCCCGATCATCTTCTCGTTTTCGTTTTTTATGAAACATTTTGAATCCTTATCCGCCGAAGAACTTGCATTATTAGAAGACGCCCCTGCCCTCATCACCATCCTCGTAGGTGGCGCTGATGGCGAGTTAGACAGAGAAGAGCGTACCTGGTCTGAAAGGCTGATTCGCTCACGCACGTACAACAAGCCCTCCGAACTCAATGAATTTTACATGCACGTTGCAGAGCAATTCTGGGCTAAAATGAACAGCTTTATGAATGAATTGCCCCAGAGTGTCGCCGAACGCAGTGCCATTCTGGAAGATCGTTTAAAAAAAGTAAATCCGATTTTAGCCAAATTGTCGCCTGAAATAGCCTATCAGTTGTACAAAGGTTCTCTGGCGCTGGCCCAGGAAACAGCCAAATCTTCCGGCGGTTTTCTGCGCATCGGCGCTGTGAATAATATGGAAAAAAACTGGGTGGAATTGCCGATGATTCAACCCATTCCACAACCGGAAAACTGGAAACCCGAACAAGACGATTGGAGTGAAGATGATGTGATGATGTGACAATGTTGTTGAATCAGTTCAACAACAATATTCAACTTTCAACAACATTCAACTATTTCAACAACCTTCAACTCCCAACCACATTCAACTTTCAACAACATTCAACACCACACCATGCAAGGTTTTATTTTTTTGCAAGCAGCAGGCGGCGCCTCCAACCCGCTTTTTGGCATGCTTTTCCCTTTCCTGATTCTGATCGTTTTTTATTTTTTCATCATTCGTCCGCAGATGAAACGCCACCGCGAGCAGCAAAAATTTGTGGAAAGCCTGAAGGAAGGTATGGAGATCGTGACCAGCTCCGGTATCATCGGCCGCATCACCAAAATTGACGGCAACGTCGTACGCCTCATGATTGATGAAAAGACTTTCATGCGCGTAGCCAAATCATCCATTCAGGGTGAATTCAAAGGATAAATCCTGTTTTTTGAACATGAAACACCTGTTACTCTTGCTGGCGTTGTTTAGCGCCGCATTTGCCTCTGCCCAAAGTCCGTGGGTGCGGAACCGCGCCGGGTATTATGCCCAGTTTGGATATGGCGTCATTCCATCTTATGAAAATGTATTTGGAGAGGACGAAAATACCACACAAGGCAAGCGCAGCCTGACGGAACAGACCTTTCAACTCTATACTGAATACGGCATGACCCGCAAAACCACTGCCCTGTTCAGCCTGCCAATACGCAGTATTCAAGGCGAATTCAGCAATGATCGCGTACAAAGCAAGCAGCAGCATGTGGGTCTTAGCAACATCATGCTGGGTTTGCGCCGAACGGTCATATCCGGCAGAATGCCCCTGACAGCTACCTTGAAAGTTGAATTGCCCGCCGTCGGTTTGTCTGACGACGACCTGACCATGCCGCACGGATTCGATGCCCTGACCGCCCTGCCGATGTTGAGCACCGGAATGGGCTTCAATCGGGGTTACTGGTTTGCTTATGGTGGTTACGGGTTGCGCACCAATGATTATTCAGACTTTGTTAATGGCGGTCTGGAAGCAGGCGTAAAAGCCACCGATTGGTGGTTCATGGCCTTCACCGATGTGCATTATCCGCTGGAAAATGGCAATGCAGTCATGTCAACAGCGCAAACCGTCACCCGCCTGTATCACGACAATCAGGGCTGGTGGGCTTACGGACTAAAAATAGCGCATGAATTCAATCGGTTCATTGGCTTTAACCTCTATGCTTCCAGCGCAGGCTGGGGACAATATGTGCCTAAAAAGCCAGCCCTTGGTGCCGCCATTTACTTCCGCTGGGACTAACCCAATATTTCAAATTTCAAATTTCAAATTTC
>JADZBJ010000022.1 GCA_020852155.1 Saprospiraceae bacterium
AATTTAATTCTGCTCGGCGTTAAAATTTTCGCCTTAGAACCCGACTAAGACTGCAAATTTTGCCTTGATCAAAATCAAATTTTCTCTCGTTCGGCTCAAACCCAATTCCCGAACACGCTCTTAGCGTAGCGTTGAATTCGCAAAGGTAAACACACCACAGCAACGGTCTAAACTCGAACTGAGTGCGTATGCCTGGTATTTTCTGCCGAAGATGTAAACAGGAGGCTTTTTGAGCCAGTTAGTGAATTTTAAACACGCTCTAAAGGAGTGTCACTTTTTCGATATGCGGAGCATTGAGTTCAAACCATTTCAGCGGCGCCTGCGTCTTGTCGCCTGTCCGTGTGTCGCACTTGAAAAATAAATAATATAACTGAGCACAGTGCGCAACGCTTTGCATCAGGCTGGAAAGTGTCCGGGGCTGCACATCTTCTCTCCATTCGTAACGTTCTGCCAGCCAGGCGTAATAAGCGTCATCATGCAGTTCAATAATATCCAGCACAACCTGATTGTCGGTGTGCGCTTCCATGAAGCGTCGGGCAATACGGCCATGATGAAGATGCCAGTTGCGTGGTCGTGAGCGATCTTCAGCATATTTAAACGTGTCATGAGCCAACGCAATCAGGCGCAAATCCTGTCTGGATGAGGCATCGAGGTCTGGAATGCGATCAATATTTTGCAGCACTTCGCGGATGTGAAATACGACTTTGCCTTCCGGATGCCCGAATCTTGGCTCGCCCCAACACAGCCCGTGTCGAAATTCCGGCAACTGAAGCAAATGCCGCTCCTGGGCCGTTTCCGGGCGGATGATTTGTTCGATGTCTGGCGAAGCGCCGGATAAAACGGGCATTGAAAATGTATTGGTCGGCCTGAAATGAGTTTTGGTCGGACAGTGCTATCGGTGGCAAACATACACTGCAATTTTGTGCGTTCCAACGATTAGAACTTGTACAAGATTTTCTGCTTTAGGCAAAAATGAAGGCTTTTTGGGTTGTTTATTTCGTTTTTGAAGGAGTATAGCGGTGCTACATGACTGAAAAAAGGGTTTAACAACCCAAAAAGAACAGTTTTGGGCCAAGCAAAAAAATCCTGGCCAAGTTCTTAAATGCTTCAAGGTTAATGCAACGTTAAATCAATATCGCGCTCAAGCAAAATAAGCCATTGAATCGTTTTCGGCCTTGTCTGTGCTTGAATAAGTTTGACTGCGTTCAACACATGTATTAAATCCACCATAAACAGAACTTCACTAACGTAAGTAACAATGAACAAGATTTGGTCAACATTAATCGCCGGAGTCGCCGGGGGCCTTGTAACACTGGGCGGTATGAAATTGATGGCCCCTTCTTCTGATCTGCAGCCGGGTAATACCGCCTCGCCTGTTGTCAGACAAGTCGCTTATGAAGGCGCCGGTGCGCCGCCCGCTGATTTTACCCGCGCCGCCGAACGCTCCATGAATGCCGTGGTACACATCAAAGCCTCGGAAAGTCAGCGCTCCGCCATGGAACGCCAGCGCAATATGCGTCATAGCGATCCATTCAGTTTCTTTTTCGGTGAATACGAACCACAACCAAGATCAGGTACCGGCTCGGGCGTTATTTATTCATCCGACGGGTACATCCTGACGAACAACCACGTTGTAGAATTTGCAGACGAATTTACAGTAACGCTGCATGATAACCGCGAGTTCAAAGCGCGTATGGTTGGTCGCGATCCCAATACGGATATGGCCGTGATCAAAATTGACGGACAAAATTTCTCTGCCATTGAACTGGGTAATTCCGACGATGTAAAAGTCGGCGAGTGGGTGCTGGCAGTTGGTAATCCTTTCGACCTGACATCTACGGTGACAGCCGGTATCGTCAGTGCTAAAGGCCGCAATATCAACATCATTCGTGGTCGCTCGGCTATCGAATCTTTTATTCAAACTGATGCCGCTGTTAATCCGGGTAATTCCGGTGGCGCACTGGTTGATGTCAATGGCCGATTAATTGGCATTAATTCTGCTATTGCTACACCAACAGGCGTTTTTGCAGGCTATTCTTTTGCGATTCCGATCAACCTGGCCAAGCGCATTGCTGACGACCTGATCGAGTACGGAGAATATCGTCGGGCCTACCTTGGCGTGGATATTGCAGAAATGACACAGGAAAATGCCAACACACTCAATATTCAGTACACTCCGGGCGTTATCATCGGAGAACTGGATCCGGCAGGTTCTGCTGCGACCGCAGGGTTACAACAATACGACGTTATTACGCGTATCAATAACAAAGCGGTAACAAATAGCGCAGAACTTTTAGAGATGGTTGGACGTTCAAAAGTAGGTGACGTCGTTACAGTTTCTGTGGTGCGCGATGGAAAGGAAAAACAGTATGATGTGAAAATGCGCACACGGAAAGAAGGTAATTAAAATCGGCCGATTTATTTCGGCTTTTAAAGATAAAGTTGGTTTTTCGTTTTGTTTTGATGTGCCAGCCCTGCGAAATGCAGGGCTGGCTTTTTTTGTGCCCGACTGGTCAGGTCGCACCCATTTTGGTCATAAAAAGTCCCATACAGGTTCTAATCAAGCCCCTGCTCAAGAGGTTGACAAATGTCATATTGAAAAATGATAAAAATCTGTTTTCGAAGTATTGCCTTGCAACGGTGAACACAGACTACCTTTGCCCTGTTTAGATTTTGTCCAATTTTGCTTATTTTGATTTTTTATGCAGCGTCGCTTTAGAACACTACGGGATTTGCGCCAACACGAAACTGCGCGAACCATATCCATTGCTGATCCTGCACTGGCGTGCAAACTCACGCCGATGGGACTTTTACCGGGTTCCAATATCGAAATGGTCAGAAAATCGCCCTTCGGCAATGCCTATTATATAAAGGCTGACGGTGTCAGGCTGGCATTGCGCGAAGAGGAAGCCGCTCACATTTTGCTGGAAGCATGACAAAATCAGGAATGAAGGTCTGGAAGGTTGCCCTTATCGGAAATCCGAATAGCGGCAAATCCACCGTATTTAATCAGTTGACGGGCTTGCGCCAAAAAACAGGGAATTTCCCCGGCGTAACTGTAGATGTAAAAGAAGGCGCGCTGCACTTGCCCAACGGGCTGGAGGCCATACTGTATGATTTTCCCGGAACATACAGCCTTTATCCCACTTCTTCCGATGAGCGGATCGTTTCAGCTGTGCTGACCAATCAACAGCATCAATTTTTCCCTGATATTCTGGTTTATGTAGCAGACGTTACCAACCTGGAAAAACACCTGCTGTTGTTCAGCCAGTTGCTGGATTTGCAATTTCCACTCATCCTGGCCCTGAACATGAGTGATGTGGCAGCCGAAGAAGGCCTGCTCATTCAAGCGGATGTATTGTCGCGAAATTTTAATGTGCCAGTTGTCAGCATTAGCGGCCGAACGGGCGCCAACATACCCGATCTGATGCGCGAAATCGGACTGTTACTCACATTTCACATGAGTAATAAGGTAGCCTACCAGCGTTTTCATGATTGTAGTGACGTGGAAAAACAGGTTGTCGGGGCTGTACAGCAAAACCTGGGTATGGAAAATGCCTACATGGCATTATTGACAGCGCATCACCACGACTGGCTGCCTCATTTAACCAAATCTGAACAAGAAACACTGGCGGCCATCGTGGCCACAAAAGGCCTGCAGTCACTGCGCGCTCAGGTAGATGAAACCCTGGATCGCTTCGACAAGTTTATTCCCATTGTAAAAGATGCCATAAAATCGCCGCCTGTTTTTCCCGTAACAGCGACAGACCGGCTGGATGCCGTCATGACGCATCGTTTCTGGGGGCCGGTACTTTTTTTTAGTGTGATGTTGCTGGTTTTTCAAGCCATTTTCGACTGGAGCCAATATCCCATGGATACTATCGAAGGCGGTTTTGCAGCATTAAATGGCATGATTAGATATGCCTTGGGTGATAGTTGGTTTACGCGACTGCTCACCGATGGTATTTTATCCGGTTTGTCCGGAATATTGGTTTTCGTTCCGCAGATCGCTATTCTCTTCCTGTTAATTACCGTTTTGGAAGAGGTCGGCTATATGGCGCGGGTCGTGTTTATGTTTGACCGGATCATGCGCAGGTTCGGGATGAACGGCCGAAGCATAGTCGCCCTGATCAGTGGTGGCGCTTGTGCCGTTCCGGCGATCATGAGCAGCCGTACCATCGGCAACTGGAAGGAACGGCTTATTACTGTGTTAGTTACACCGTTTATCAGTTGCAGTGCCAGGCTGCCGGTATATTCCGTATTGATCGCACTGGCTATTCCGTCTGATCGGGTATTGGGCATTTTTTCCTGGCAGAGCCTCACTTTTGCCGGCATGTATGCCTTGGGTGTAGTAGCCGCGCTGAGTGCTGGTTGGCTAATGAAGAAATACCTGCGTACAAGAGAACCGTCTTACCTGGCTATTCAGTTGCCGGTGTATAGAATGCCATATTGGAAAAATGTGTGGCTGACCGTTTGGGAAAAAGTCTGGGCATTTATCAGTGGTGCAGGGAAAGTTATTGTCGTTATTTCGCTGGTTTTGTGGGCATTATCCAATTTCGGTCCCGGCGATTCCATGGAAGTGGCTGCTGAAACGGCCTGGAAAACGGCACATGCCAATGGGCTTGATGAAGCTGCCATTGCAGATGCACAGGCGGCGTCAAGGCTGGAAGCATCCTGGGCTGGTCAACTGGGGAAAAGTATAGAATGGGCCATCAAGCCGCTTGGCTACGACTGGAAAATTGGTATTGCCCTGGTTACTTCCTTCGCTGCGCGAGAAGTATTTGTCGGTACTATGTCCACACTATATAGTATCGGGTCTGCAGAAGATGATGCATTGTTGCGCGTAAAAATGGCTTCTGCAGTCTGGCCTGACGGCAGTCAGGTGTACACGCTGGCCACGGCCATGTCATTGCTGGTTTTTTATGCCTTGGCTATGCAGTGCATGAGTACGCTGGTTGTTGTGAAAAAAGAAACCGGAGGCTGGAAATGGGCCATCTTTCAATTTGTGTTTATGGGTTTGCTGGCTTATTTCAGTGCTTTCATTGTTTATCAGTTGCTGCGATAATTGTTAGCGTTTTAATAAATCTTATTTTTAAGGTGACACTCCAGTATTTTTGTCGTTAAGAACTTGTTCGGCGCAAACCCAATTCCCGAACACGATCTTAGCACGTGAGGGTTCATTATTTTCCTGAACGCCGCTATCCCACTCACCAACTTTCAAATTACAACGCACTATGTTTAAAAAAATCCTGATTGTGCTGGCTGTCATGCCGATCATTTTTGCCTGTTCCAAAACAGCCTTCACAGGTCGTAAACAGTTGAACCTGATTCCTGTCAGCACGCTTAACTCCATGAGTTTTGCTGAATACAAAACCTATTTGTCGCAAAACAAGACAGTACCTGCCGGTAATAAAGACCTTGAGTTGGTCCGTCGGGTCGGTAATGACCTTCGCCTGGCCACTGAAGTCTATTTCAAGGCCAAGAAAATGGAAAAAGAGTTGAAAAATTTTGCCTGGGAGTTCAATGTTGTTGATGATCCGAATACCGTCAACGCGTTTTGTATGCCGGGCGGTAAAGTGGTTGTGTACACAGGTATTCTGAAAGTAACCCAGAATGAGGATGCTTTGGCTGTGGTTATGGGCCATGAAATTGCTCACGCGCTGGCTAACCACGGTAACGAGCGCATGAGTCAGGGCCTGGTGGCTCAGTTGGGTTTGACCTCGCTGGATCTTGCGCTTTCACAAAAACCGGCACAGACACGCAATTTGTTGCTTTCTGCTGCCGGTGCTGGCGCTCAGGTTGGCGTTCTGCTGCCGTTTAGCCGCAAGCATGAATCCGAAGCCGACGAAATTGGCTTGTATTTAATGACCATGGCGGGATATAATCCGAGTGAAGCAGCGCCTTTCTGGGGTCGTATGGCTAAAACCGGCGGCGGTTCTCGCCCTCCTGAATTCCTTAGCACGCACCCTGATCCGGTTCGTCGCAGCAAAAAATTGCAGGAACTGGTACCTAAAGCACATCAATACGCCAGGTTATATCCGGTGCCGGGTAGTTCAAAACGGAAATAATTATTGGTTTGTGGAGTTGGTTATTTGTGGAACTGGTTATTTGGTTATTTGTGGAGTTGGTTATTTGGTTATTTGTTGAAAGGGTTTTTCAAAGCAACAATCAAATACCAATTACACAAATAACCAAATAACCAGTTCCACAAATAACCAACTCCACAAATAACCATCGTATTGTATGGAATCATCAACGGTTTTGCGGGAAGGCGAAGATTATTATCTCGAAAATGGCCGTTGGGTATTCACCTCGGCGTATCATTTAAAGCGCGGATATTGCTGCGGTAGCGGCTGTCGCCATTGCCCTTGGAGAAATGAACAAAAATCCGGAACGCCGGAAATCAGTCGCCCGCCGACCGATAGTGGAAAAAAATAATATAAATTCAGGTGACGGACGCCATTACAAGGCGTTTAGAGTGGGTTCGGAGCAATGGCTTCGAACCCATTTTTTTCGGCTGGCGTTCCTTACCTAAAAATTGGTACGGTTTTTGGCTGTTAGGTGACAGATTTGATGAGTGCGCGACAAAACAGTGTTTTATACACTGAAAAAAGCAACACTCATTGACCTGTATAAAGACGTAAGTTTTTGATTGTTAGGCGATTGTGCAGATTATTGTTTCACAGGCACAGAAAATCGGATGCACCGGGTTTCATAAAATCGCTCTAATATTGCCCTGATTTTTATTTAATCGCCCGCCTCTGGTAGGTTTCGTGTGTTTTGGAGTTTCCCGTATCATACTCCGTAATCTTTTGAACTGTTGTGCTGATAGACAGGAAGTGCCGCTTTAGAGCAAGCAATTACTGTTTTGATGACTATGGTTAGGCATTTTTGCCACGACACCGAAACTGTACGATTTTGACAACCGAACATATTAACATCTCAAACCGAGTAAATTGATGAAGAGTCAACTACCCTTCCTCAGGATTAATTTATTTCGTTCCTTTTTCCCATCATCAAAATTGTTTTCCATGAACAATTCTACCACTCCGCGCCAATGGGCGTTGGCAGTCATGAGTTTTGTATTCCTTGTCGTGGCAAATGTTGCACACGGCCAGGGTTGTACTTTATCAGGCGGCTCCATTCCTCCAGTTATTTATGGTACGCTCAATCCTTCCACAGGGGAATATGAGTTGACGCGCGCCAAACTGTTTCCGGCTTATCTGCAATCCGATCCGGGTTGTATTGCCGCTGATGCCAATGTGCGCTTTTACGCCAATCAGGATAAAACCGGATTTATCAGCGAAGCGCCTTTATTGCTTGATTGCAACGATGCAATCGCCACAAATCCGGCTGGTGTTGTAGTTTGGGTGGCGGTGAATGATGACCCGCTCAACATTCCTGCCAGTGAAAGTATTACGGTGCCGGTGGTTTTATATCTTGAGGATGTAGATGCTCCGGTCATCACAGCGCCATTGAATGTTATGGTCAATGCTGATGCGGGTACTTGCGGTGCAACGGCACTTGCCGGTGTAGCTATGAATCCTGAGTCGAGAACGATTTCTTATCCTGGCGTACCCATGCCGGGCTTTTATGCCGATAACTGTGGCGCTACGCTATCGTACACCATTACCGGCGCTTTAAATGTTTCGGATAACAGCGGTAATGATGCTACAGCGGAAACATTTCCGGTGGGCACATCAACCGTAACATATTTGGTCACTGATGCTGCTGGATTCACGGCAACAGCCAGTTTCACCGTGACAGTGGCGGATGCTGAATTGCCGACAATCACTTGTCCGGGTTCTGCCACCGTAAATACTGATCCGGGTGTTTGTACCGCATATTTGATTTACAGTTCGACATCAAACGATAACTGCTCTGGCGCTTCGGTAGAGTGGTATCAGACTGGCGGAACTGCAGCGCTGCCAACTCCTGCAGGTGCAGGAAGCGCCGACGTTGAAGCGAATTTTGAACTGGGTACTACCACGATCGAGATGAAAGTAACTGATGCGGCTTTAAATACTGCCACCTGCGATTTCACGATCACGGTGGATGACAATGAATTGCCCATTATCGTTTGTCCTTCGAATGCAACCCGCTCTATTGACCCTGTAACTTGCCTTTATGAAGTGACAGGCGGTGAGTTTGATATTCCGGTGGGCGACTACGGTGATAACTGTAGCATTTCTGTTGGCCCTGCTAACTACTACAACGTGACCAATACATTGGATGGTGAATTGTTCGGTGTCGGTACTTATACCATCGAACAATATGTACTGGATGGTGATGGCAATTACAACAGTTGCTTTTTTGATCTGACGGTTGTTGATACTGATGGCCCATCTGTGACGACTACATTTCCACTGACATACGACGTGGATGTAACGCCTGGCGACTGCTCAGCGGCAGTAACCTTCGAGCGTCCGAATAATTTTGCCCCTGCTCTTCCCAATTACAATGTATTTGATTGTGGTGGCTGGTCATTGACCCAGGGCATTCCTTATGACTTGATCACCGGCGTAGAATATCCTAACCTGTTTAATACCGTTCCGGCATTTAACCCAACTGACCCGTTGAACCGCTTTGCGGTGGTTCAGTTCCCGACAGGTACGACCATCGTTCCTTACATCTGGACGGATGGCGACGGCAATGAAAGTATTGTTGAAATTTCTGTCACGGTCAATGAAGTTATTCCGCCTACTGCGGCTTGTAAGAATGCTACCATTGCTTTAGGTACGAATGGCGGTGTTAAACTCGATCCTTCTTTGGTCAATAATGGTTCCAGCGACAACTGCGGAGCAGTATTGCTGAGCGTTTCACCGGATACATTCACTTGCGTGAACATTAATCCGTTCGTGGCGATGGGTAAAAATACAGTTACCCTTAAAGTTACTGACAAGAATGGCCTGATGTCAACTTGTACGGCTATTGTTACAGTGATTGATAATCAACCTGTAACCATGCAGTGCCCTGTGAATATTGTTCAGGATGTAAACCAGGCTATGTGTACGGCTACTGTTACAGCACCGAATACAATACCAGCAATGGTACTTGAACCCGTGTATGCCAACCTCGGCCCTGGTGAATTTTATGACAATGCAGGTGCTTGCGGTGCAGCACAGTATGCAGTGACTTATTCGGTCAACGGCGGATCATTCCTGCCGATTGCCGGTTTGGCTGGTCAGGTGTACAACCTGGGCCCGAATGTGGTTTCCATTAAAGTAGTTGGCCCATCCGGTATTCCGACCTCTTGTTCTTTTTCGGTTAATGTCGAAGATAATACTCCAGTTACAATTGCCTGCCCAACGGTTGCGCCAGTCAGCGTACCCAATGGCGGTTGCACTCGCGTAGTGACCTGGGCTGCGCCAACGACTTCCGATCCTTTCGGTTGCCCCGGCGGTTTGACATTGACCTCTAATTTTGCTTCCGGTACACCATTCCCAGCGGGTATAACTACGGTTATTTATACCGCTACTGACGGCGCCGGTAATGCTCAAACCTGCTCGTTTGATGTTGTTGTTCGCGACCTTCAGCCGCCTGTGGCAAAATGTAAGCCATTCACGGCTCAATTGAACGCCATGGGTCAGGCAGTGGTTAATTACACTGACATTGACGACAACAGCACAGACAACTGCGGTTATGATTATGTGTCATTGACACGCAACGGCGGTCCGGCATTGTTCACCTGTGCAGACATCGTTTTCCCGCAGACAGTTCCGCCAACAACTTATCCGGTGGTGATGACCATCCGTGATAATGGCCCTAATGCTTCGGGTCAGCCTAACGTATCCTCTTGTACTGCACAAGTTACGGTGGTAGATAATATTCTTCCATCGGCCAACTGCGCCAGCGTACCGGCTGTTATTACATTGAATAACTCAGGCGTATTTGACCTGAATGCACAGACATACGGCACTACTTATACAGTTGGTGCTGACAACTGCTCAACCCTGAATTATGCAGTGACTGTACAGCAATCTGCTGGCGGTACTGTATTGGCTTCAAACGTCGCTAACTTCCAGTTTAACTGTGGATTGATCGGCGCAGGCCGCGTGGTTACTTTCCGGGTGACTGACGCTGCGGGTAATACGGCCACGTGTACAAAAACAGTGGAAATTAAAGACGTAAATGCTCCATCCATCACTGCTCCTGCTACGGCAACAATCAACTGCCTTGATTTCAGCAACTTCGGTATTACGGGTTTGCCAGCCAGCCTGACAGGTTCGCCAACAGGTGTAAGTGATAACTGCACTGCATCGCCTGTAATTACCAGCCTGAATGTTCAGACAGTAGCACCGACGGCTAACTGCCCAAATCAGACATGGGTTCGTACCTGGGTTGCTACGGATGCTTCCGGTAACTCGGCAACGGCAACGCAAACCATTCAGGTCAAAGACGAAAAGAAGCCTTACTTCATCGGCCCTGCTTTGATTACACGTAATACTGATGCAGGACAATGCTTTGCAACCTATACAGCACAACTGACTTCGGCCAATGTCGTAGATACGTGTTCAGCATTCAACCAGATGTCTTTCCGTTACAGGATTCAATATCCTGCCGGTTCTGCACCAACTTGGAATAACGTACTGACTTTCACTGCTGCTCCAACGGCTACCGTGCCTTTTGGTACATTCCCGATTGGCGATACCAAAATCACGTGGGAAGCAACAGATGCTTGCGGAAATACGCAGGTTTATACACAGACAGTTAAGGTAAATGATACAAACTTGCCTGTATTCAATTATAACCGTTGCAGTGGGCCATTGAGCATGGTCAGCCTAAATAATACTACAGGCGCGTGCTCTCAGATATTCTCATGGACACGCCCAAGCGCAGCCAATATCGCAGATTGCA
>JADZBJ010000023.1 GCA_020852155.1 Saprospiraceae bacterium
GTTCGCCATAGTGTTTCAGCGCGTTGGGCTGGCTCATGATGACGATGTGATTGGCATTGATGTAAAGGCCATTGACTGTAAAATTCGCCGATCCGGTCAGTACTTTTACTGGCTGGTGCGCCTTGTCGGTCTGGATCATGATTTTACAATGCGCCAGTCCTGAAAAATGGTGACGAACCATCAGTGAGCCTTTGTCTTTTGCTTTTTCAAATGCTTGAGCAAATTCCTTTTTATAGAGCGGATCGCCTTTTTTACCACCACTATCTTTGGCATCTTTATCGTCATGATCGTCAAGCATCATACGCAGTCGGCCTTCGGCAGCCAATTGAAGCAATTTTGCAGCAATAACAGGCTCACTGAAGTCGTAAGCCAGTACGTCGAGTCGCTTATTCTTGTCCTTGATGACTTCCTCAATGAAATCCATCAATGATTTTCGGGCATTGAAACCGAGCCAGGCGTATTGTTCCTCGTAGGTGTAAGTCTTTGTACCGGCAGATATTTTTCCGGTGGAAAACACCTCGTTGACGGTTTGGGTGTCAAAAGTCAGTTCGGCTCGTTTCGGTCGCAGGTTGGCGTTTGACCCAAAACGGTCGGTATAGGCCTGAGAGATCAGAAAACCGCGCGTGAAAGACACCGCAGTGTCGCCCTTGACAAACGGGCCGACATGGATGGACACCGTAACCTGATCCAGGGGCGATACCTTTTGGAAGGGAACTAATTGACCATTTTCGAAATATCGCGGCGTAATGCGGTATTGATATTCCCCGAAAAAGGGCTTGTCATTGTCTTTCGTAAAATTTCGCAGCACATGCACCCACCTGAATTTTTGAAAAGGCGCATCGGTGCTCGGATGCTTCTCTTTGCTCGCATCAAACCCTAAACGGTTGTTCAGGGCTTTGAATTCGGGCATGGTTTTGTTTTTGAATTCAATGGTGAAGCCTGCAAAGTTTTTGGTGTATGACGGTTTCAGGATGTCAAACGCCAGCATGGTCATGGCATCTCCGGCATAAGCGCGGACGGCCATTCGTTTGTTTTTGGCAAATGCTGTGTACATGATCTGCAAGGGTTAATCTGGTGGAAGATGTTGAAAATATGGATTCAGTTTTTTCGGGGAGCAGCGTCTTTTTGATCTGATGCAGGCGAATCCGGCATCTCAAAAATACGGTCAGGCAAGGGTTCATTGGTCTTTATTTCAGTGTATTCATAGACCGTAATACCTGACCTGTTATGCGTTTCAGTCAGGAAAGGCAACATCAAGCCTGCTACTTCCCTGAAATCTGAAAAGAAAACCTTCATTGGAGCTTCGCCTTTTTCGTAGAGCACCCGCTGAACTTCAAGGCCATCATTTTGGCGTAGCCAGGAAACAATGGTGAGGGTGTCTGCGGGTATGTTGACTTCTATTTTCCAGGTTGGTACGCCTTTTAGCGTGTCGCTGCCCAGCAAAGCACATTGAAAACCTCTTGTTTCCGGTTGATAAAACAAGCCGAAAATATCGCCTATACCGCCGATTTCAAGCTGACGAATTTGCCGATCTGCCTTTGCTGGCGATGCACTTTCCTGTTGATACCATTTGTTAAAGGCTGTCCATACATTTGGTTTATTAATCGTTGCAATGGATTTGACGGGTATTCAGAGCAATTTTGTGCTGACATCCATTCTAAATGCATCACGTCGGCGCCGATAAATAATGCAGTCTGAAGTTTTAAGGTCAGGTTGCGTTCGACTGCTCATATTGAATGGTATTTGTGCCGTTTCAAGCTGCGACAATGCTTGTCCGCCCCTGGTAGCCAGGTGTTGCGCAATGATGGAATCCAGGTCTTGAGCAAAAAGCGATAAAGGCGAGAACAGCAGGACTGTCCAAAGGAAAGTTTTCATTTGAATCGGGTTGGTTAAATTGTTTTGGGGCAAACGTCAGTGTCGGGTAAATATTATGGCGACTGAAGCGCTACTTTTTCCGATCGGTCACGAACACCAGCAGTTCGCTCAATGCTGCACGGGCAGGACTTTCGGGCGCGATCTGTTGCAGCAGTTCCAGCGCTTCGGAGCGATAGCGCAACATGGCTTCGGTGGCATATTCGATACCACCGCTTTGGCGCACCATTTGGATGACTTCGGCCACTTTGTCGGTTTTATGGCTTTCGTTTTTGACGATGTTGATGATGTGTCGGCGCGTACTGCGGTCGGCTTTTGACAGCGCGTAAATGAGCGGCAACGTCATCTTTTTCTCTTTGATGTCAATGCCTAAGGGTTTACCGACATCATCGGTGCCAAAATCAAACAGGTCGTCTTTGATTTGAAACGCAATGCCTGTTTTTTCGCCAAAAAGCCGCATTTTTTCAATCACTTCCGGGTCAGATGTGGCGCTGGCAGCCCCGGCAGAGCAGGCGGCGGCAATCAGTGACGCCGTTTTCTGGCGAATAATATCAAAATAGATTTGCTCCTGAATATCGAGCCTGCGCGCTTTTTCAATTTGCATCAATTCGCCCTCGGCCATTTCCTGAACGGCCCGGCTGACAATTTCCAGCAGATGATACTGGCCTGTCTTGACCGACAGTGAAAGGCCCTGCGAAAGCAGGTAATCGCCGACGAGAACGGCAATTTTATTTTTCCAAAGGGCATTGATCGAGAAAAAGCCCCGGCGCTCGTTGGAGTCGTCCACCACATCGTCGTGAACCAGCGTGGCCGTATGCAGCAGTTCGATGAGCGAGGCCGCCGTATAACTGGCTTCTTCGATAGGCCCGAACAGGCGGGCGCTCAACA